>CAMLRG010000082.1 GCA_946482335.1 uncultured Duganella sp.
TTGCATGACGGTGCCGCGCGCCGAAGCGAGCGCTGCCGTGCCTTTGGCCATGTCGCCGCCCTTGAAGCCGACGATGACGCGCAGATTGCCATCGGAGGCCGCATGGGCGATGGCGCATTGGGCGCTGACGGCTGTCGCCAGCACGGTCATGGCGAATTTGACGCGGGTATTGCTCGAATGTTTTTTGAACATGTGTTAGCCCTGGTTATTGTATGGGGTAGGTGATCTTGGTCTCCAGAAACAAGACAGCCGCACGTAGCGGCTATCGAAAGCGATGCTAGAGGCGTTCCATCCCGCCAGTCAATCTTATTGAATCGTTAAGAGCCAGGATTGACCAAGAAACCACACAAATTCTTTGCAGCAATACTGCTATGGCCCTGGATGGTGCGCAAGCGCGTAGCGCATCAGTTCAGCGTTATTGGCGAAGTTCATCTTGTTCATCAGGCGCGTCTTGTAACAGCTGACAGTCTTGTTGCTGATGGCCAGTTCGGCTGCAATGGCATTGACGGTCAAGCCGCTCGCCAGCAGGGCGAGAATGCTCTGTTCCCGCGCCGAGAGCGCCTGGTGCGGCAACTCGTCCACGCGGTGATGCTTCTGGTAGGCCAGGCGTTCAACCATGCCGGGGTCAAGGTAGCGGCCGCCAGCGGCGACTGTGCGGATGGCGGACACCAGGATCTCGCTGCCGCATTCCTTGGTGAGGTAGCCGTTGGCGCCGGCTGCCAGCGCCGAGCGCGCGAACATGGCGCCATCATGCATGCTGAACACCACGATGGGCAGCCTGCCATGGTACTGGCGGATGCACTTGACCAGGTCCACGCCGCTCATACCCGGCATGGACATGTCGAGCAGGACGAGATCGATTCCCTTGCAGCGCAACTGCTCCAGTACTTCCTGCCCATTTGCCGCTTCAGCGGCGACGGCCATGTCGCGGCAGCGTGACAGCACCTGGCGCAGACAATCGCGCACGAGCGCATGATCGTCTGCGATGAGGAGTCGGACCATTTAATCGCGCAGTGCCGCGGCCAGCGATTCGACCCGGCCGACGTCGGCCTTCAGCGCATAAGCCAGCGCCTTGCCATAGCCCGCATCGGCTTTCTGGAAGTAGGACAGCATGGCGTACTTCACGTTTTCGTCCTTGACCTGGCCCAGGTCGCCCGCCAGGTTGGCGACCAGGTTGAGCTGCTGCTGTTTGCTGAGCGAGCGGTAGAAGTCGCCAGCCTGGGCGAAGTTGCGGGTCTTCGCGATGCGCGCCTGCTGCGTGGTGCCGCCCAGCGGCAGCTGGCTGTACTTGTAGTCCGCATTGTCTGCGACCGCCGTGCGTTGGCTTGGCTGGTAATTCACGTCGCCTTTGCGCGAGCCGGGGTTGTTGGCGCCATCCTGGTTGTAGTTCAGCGCCATCGTGCGTGGCCGGTTGACCGGCAGTTGCAGTCCGTTGGCGCCGACGCGGTGCAGCTGGGTATCGGCGTAGGAGAAGATGCGTCCTTGCAGCAGGCGGTCTTCCGAAGGCTCGATGCCGGGCACCAGGTTGGACGGTGCCAGTGCCGACTGTTCGGTTTCCAGGAACACGTTGTCGGGATTGCGGTTCAGCGTCATGGTGCCGACCTTGGTTTCAGGGACGTTGCTCCAGACCTTGGTGGCGTCGAGCGCGTCGTAATCCAGGCCGGCCAGCTGGGTCGGCTGCAGGACTTGCACGTACAAGTCCCATTTCGGGAAATTGCCCTGCTTGATGGCATCGACCAGGTCGCGCGTCATGTGGTTGAAGTCCTTGGCCTGGATGGCTTCGGCCTCCTTGGCGCTCAGGTTGCGCTGCCCCTGCAGGCTCTTCCAGTGGAACTTCACATAGCTGTACTGGCCTTGGGCGTTCACGAACTTATAGGCGTGCACGCTGTTGCCATCCATTTCGCGGTAGTTGGCGGGCGTGCCGAAGTCGGAATAGACGCGTGTCAGCATATGGGTCGCTTCCGGCTGGTGCGAGAAGAAGTCGAAGAAGCGGTTGGGATCCTGGATATTGCTGTCCGGCGCCGGCTTCAGCGCATGCACCATGTCGGGGAACTTGAGCGCGTCGCGGATGAAGAATACCGGCAGGTTGTTGCCGACCAGGTCCCAGTTGCCTTCACGCGTATAGAACTTGGTGCCGAAGCCGCGCGGGTCGCGCAGGGTCTCGGGCGAGTGGTTGCCGTGGATGACGCTGGAGAAGCGCACGAATACCGGGGTTTCCTCGCCCGGTTTGAACACGGCGGCGCGCGTCAGCTGCGAGATGTCCTTGCTGGCGACAAAGACGCCATAAGCGCCGCTGCCGCGTGCGTGCACGACACGTTCGGGCACGCGTTCGCGGTCGAAGCGCTGCAGCTTCTGGATCAGCTGCACGTCCTGCAGCAAAACCGGGCCGTTGGGGCCGGCCGTTTGCGAATTCTGGTTGTCTCCTACCGGTGCGCCATTGTCGCGGGTCAGATCCGTCGTCGCTTGCGAGCTCAGGCTGACGACGCCCAGCAGGATCAGGATTGCGCTGGTGACGCGAATGTTGCGGGCCATATTTTCCTCTTTTCGGAATGATTGATCGGGTATCCGAACTGTAGAAGTGCCTGCAATATAGGTAAACTTGATTGTTGCTATGAAATCGATAGATCAAACCTAAAATCCCGCCATGATTGGCCCGCCGCCGCGCCCAGCGGTCAGATCGCGCTTGAAATTCGGGATTTCCTGACAGACGAGCCTGCGGCGGCGAACTCCCAGCCAGGACTTTTTTCATTTGAGAAACAGATTCACAGGAGATGTTCCATCGGCGGCATTGGTCAGTTGCCGCCCCGGGCCTAATCTTCGGTCTCGTTCTCAACCACACCCAACGAGGGAAATATGAATCTGAACCTGGCCAACAAAACCGCACTGGTGAGTGCTTCGACTGCTGGTATCGGCTACGCCATCGCGGATCGCCTGCTGCAGGAGGGGGCATCCGTCATCATCAACGGCCGCAGTGAGGCTAGTGTCGCCCCGGCTGTGGCGGCCCTGGCCGAGCAGTACGGTAGCGAGCGTGTTTTGCCACTCGCTACCGACTTGAGCCTGCCGGGCGCGGAATTCCAGGCCGCGGCCCGATACCCTGAAGTCGACATCCTGGTCAACAATATGGGCACCTATGCCCTCAATGACTTCTTCAGCACGACCGATGCGGACTGGCAGAAGATGTTCGAAACCAATGTCTGGAGTGGTGTGCGCCTGGCCCGCATTTACATGAAGGGGATGCTGGAGCGCGGCAACGGCCGGGTGATCTTTATTTCGAGCGAGGTGGCGCTGACGCCAATGGCTGCGATGGCGCATTACAGCGCAAGCAAGGCGACCCAGCTTTCCATCTCTCGCAGCCTGGCCGAGCTGACCAGAGGCACGGCAGTGACGGTAAATTCGGTGCTGCCTGGGCCGACCGAAACCGAGAGCTTGAAATTGTTCATCCAGTCGGTGAACCCGGGCGTGCCTTACGCCGAAGCCGAACGCCGATTCATGGACGAGAACCGCCCGTCCTCGCTGATTTACCGCTTGGCCAAACCATCGGAGGTGGCGAACGTTGTCGGCTTCCTCTCCAGCGAACGTGCCGCCCTCATCAATGGCGCCGCCATCCGTGCTGAGGGAGGCACGATCCAGACCATCGCCTGATGCCGCTGCTATACGCCGGCATGGGGCAGCACGGCCAAGTTTGCGCTGGTATGATTGACTGGTTCTGAACGTCGTCAATTGAATTGGGTGCAAGCTTGGATAATCGCAGCGGGGAAATGGAAGTTTTCGCGAAAGTGGTGGAGACGGGAGGATTCTCCGCGGCAGCCGAGTCGCTGAACATGACGCCGTCGGCGGTCAGCAAACTGGTATCCAGAACCGAAGCCCGTCTGGGCGTGCAGTTGTTCAAGCGTTCCACGCGAAGCATGACGTTGACGGCCGAAGGCCGGGAGTTCCATGGCAACTGCATCCGCATCTTGCAAGACATCGAAGATGCTGAACTCAGTGTGGCCAACGGCTTTGCCCAGGTGCGCGGGCTCCTGCGTGTAAATGCGTCGCTGCCGTTCGGGCAACACTACCTGGTACCGCTGCTGAAGGATTTCAAAGCGTTGTACCCGGATATCAGAATTGACATTTCCCTGACGGACGCCAAAGTCGAACTCCAGCGAGATGCAGTTGATGTCGCCATCCGCATGGGGCCGCTGCACGACGCCACCTTTCGCGCACGCAAGCTGGGCAGCAGCAGGAAAGTGGTGGTCGCGGCGCCTTCCTACCTGGTGAATCGCGCGGCGCCGCAGACGCCGGCGGACCTGAAACATCACAACTGCATTAACTTCAATTTCCGCCGCTCGCTCGACGAATGGCCATTTATGGTTGACGGCAAGTTGGTGTATCTGGCAGTCGATGGCGAGGTGCAAACCAACAATGGAGAAACGATGCGTCAGCTCACGCTGCAGGGCTTGGGCGTGAGCCGGTTGGGCATGTTTCACGTCTTCGATGATATTCAACGAGGTGCTCTGGTCGAATTGCTTCCTCGGTATAACGCTGGTGACTTCGAAGAAATTACGATCATCTACGCAAACCAGAAGCATATCGCACCACGCGTGCGCGTATTCATCGATTTTGTTGTGGAAAGACTGTCGCCAATCCTTGTGTTGAAGGGCGACGCCAAGAATGGCACCGCCGCTGGGCCGTGACGCGCATTTTGCTCAGTTGCCGACGCGTCCGGACAAGGTCAGGCCGGCATTGGGGCCTGGCCCACATGTGCAACCAGACGCAGGCCGCGGGCAGGTTTGGCGGCGAGAGCGGGGCGAGCGGCGGCGATGGCGGCAGCATCGGGCTTGCCTGTTTCCTGCGGCACGGTACGGAAGATGCTGACGATTTGCACCAGGCTGTCGGCTTGCTGTTGCAGGGCATGAGCGGCGGCGGCGGCTTCCTCGACCAGGGCGGCATTTTGCTGGGTGGTCTGGTCCATCTGGGTGACGGCTTCGTTGATCTGTTCGATGCCGGCGGTCTGTTCCCTGCTGGCGGTATTGATTTCACCCATGATGCCGGCCACGCTGCGGATGCTGGTGACGATCGCGGCCATGGCCGCACCCGCTTCTTCGACCAGCCGTGTGCCGCCTTCCACCTGGGCCGCCGAGTCGCCGATCAGCGCCTTGATTTCCTTGGCGGCAGCGGCCGAGCGCTGCGCCAGGTTGCGCACCTCGGACGCCACCACGGCAAAGCCGCGGCCTTGTTCGCCGGCCCGTGCCGCCTCCACCGCCGCATTCAGTGCCAGGATATTGGTCTGGAAGGCGATGCCGTCGATGACGCCGATGATGTCGGTGATCTTCCCCGAAGCGCTGCTGATGGCGCCCATGGTGTCGACCACCTGCGCCATCAGGGTGCCGCCTTTGCCGGCCACTTCCGCCGCCTCGGCTGCCATGCGGTTGGCGTGCTGCGCGTTATCGGCGTTCTGTTTGACGGTCGAGGTCATTTCCTCCATCGACGACGCGGTTTCTTCCAGCGAGCCCGCTTGCTCTTCGGTGCGCGAGGACAGGTCAAGGTTGCCCGCCGCGATCTGGCAGGTGGCGCTGGCGATGCTGGTCGCTCCGCCGCGCACCTGGTTGACGACGGCGGCCAGGTTGTCGCGCATCTCTTTCATCGAGAATAGCAGGCTTTGCCGGTCGTTGCGGCGCAGCTCGACCTGCACCGCCAGGTCACCGGCGGCGATGCTGCGGACGATCCTTGCCGCATACGCCGGATCGCCGCCCAGCATGGCCAGCACGTTGCGCATCAGCATGATGACGATTGCCACGCTGAGCAAGGCCATGCCGGCCAGTGCGCCCATGATCCAGTGGCGCGATTCCTCATAATGCCGGGTGCCGGTGTCGCTGGCGATGCGGCCGCCTTCGACGTTCAGCGCGACAAGCTTGTCGATTTCGGCGTGTGCGGAGTTGTACTTTTGCTGGGATAGTCCCCGGATGAGGGTGCGCGCCTCTTCATCCTTTCCTTCACGCGACAGCATCAGCACCTTCTTGTGTTCGGCAAGGTGGGCATCCCAGTCGGCAAGGAAAGCATCGTATAACTGCTGCTCCGCTGGCGACGAAATCAGCTTGGCATATTCGGCGCGGTTCTTCTCGAACTCGGCGACCGCTGCACCGCCTTCCGATTCGTATTTGCTCCAGTCGGCGTCATTGTCCGAGAGGATGTGCTGGAGGGCTTTCAAACGCAATGTGGAGAGGTCTGCGCTCATCGACAAGGTCGTGCGGACGCTGGGCATCCAGTTGCGTTCAAGGTCGAGCGCCGTCTGGTTGACCCGCGCCAGCTGGACAATGGAAAACACGCCCAGCAGCACACCAAGTACCACGATGGACAGGAACGAAACCATCAGCTTCGTCGACAGTTGCAGATTTGTGAACCATTTCATTTTGCGCTCTCCCTGGGGGTGGTTGGCCGATCTTGCCGGTCCATGTCAGTGGGATGAGGGCGCTCATGCAGTATGGCCAGGCCAATGCGTCTCCAACCCGCGGCTGCCTTTGCTTGTCTGATGCAAGCGTAGCTTCCTGTGGGTGAAGATTAGGCGAGGGAAGGGCCGGCCAGTAGTAGGGATTTCCTGATCTTGCAGTAGGGCATTTACACCTTGGCCTTGCCGCAAGGGGCAGCCTCAGGATTTGCGCCGGTAGCGAACGCAGCGGCGGGACGGTAGGCCTGAAATCCTGCGCGTCAGTGCCCGTAGCTCAGCACGCGCGTCAGTTTCCAGTCGCCGGCTTCCTTGCGCCAGACATGGGAAAAGCGGTAGACGCTGCAGCTCTCCTGCGCGCCCGGCGCGGGGGCGGAGCAGAAGCGGTGGCTGCCGATCTGCATGGCGGCGTCGGGGCCGGCCGGGAAGACTTCGACCGTGTCGTTCATCGTCTCGCGCCGGATGGTGCGGCGCTGGCTGAAGTTGCGCTCGAAGTTGCGCAAGTTGCCGGCGTAATCCGAGATGCCGCCCTGGTCATGGTAGAACTCCAGGCTTGTGCTGAAGCGGCGCTTCAGGATAGCGATGTTGCGCGTATTGAGGGCAGTGGCCAGCTCGGCGTCGGCAGCGAGGATGGCGCCGCGCAGGGCGTTGCGGTCGGGGGCGGCATCCTCGGCGGCGCTGGTCGCGCAGGCGAGGGCGAGGCAAAATGCGGTCAAGCGCATGGCGGTCTCCAAAGGGGCACAGGCCCAGTGTGGCACGCCGCCCTGCCGCGGTGGGGCCCGGTCCGACGAATTGCGGCTTGGGCGGGACGGATGGCAGCGACGGCCGACGAAGGCCGAAAGAATTCCCACTCCCGTGCGCGTTAGCTTATATACTTGATAACCTTAATTTTTTAATAGGAACTCCTGAAAGTGAAGCTACTCACTGCGATCATGCTCAGCGCTGGCATCCTGTCGCCAGCATTCGCCGCTGCCCCGGCCGCGCCAGCCACCGCGGCCGCTGCCAAGGCTGCCCCCGCCAAAGTGACCTCGGTTGAGGGGATTACCGAATACCGCCTGGCCAATGGCCTGCGTGTGCTGCTGTTTCCGGATGCGAGCAAGCCGACCCTGACCACCAACATCGTCTACATGGTCGGTTCGCGCCACGAGAACTATGGCGAGACCGGTATGGCCCACTTGCTGGAGCACCTGCTGTTCAAACCCACCGCCAACTTCGGCATCAAGAAGGGCACCAAGTCGCCGGTGGAAGTGCTGAACCAGATCGGCGGCCGCTTCAACGGCACCACCTGGTATGACCGCACCAATTATTTCGCCACGTTCCCGGCCAACGACGACAACCTGAAGCAGATGCTGGCGCTGGAAGCCGACCGCATGGTCAATTCGCCGATCAGCCAGGACGACTTGTGGAACAACAAGACGCAGAAGGGCGAGATGACGGTGGTACGCAACGAGTTCGAAAGCGGCGAGAGCGACCCGTTCCGCGTCACGCTCGAGCGCACCATGGCGGTGGCCTTCGACTGGCACAATTACGGCAAGTCGACCATCGGGGCCCGCTCCGATATCGAAGGCGTAAGCGTCGACCGCCTGCGCGCCTTCTACAAACGCTATTACCAGCCGGACAATGCGATCCTGATGGTGGCGGGCCGCTTCGACGAAGCCAAGGTGCTGGCCCAGATCAACGACCTGTTCGGCAAGATTCCGAAGCCGACCCGCGTGCTGGCGCCGACCTATACTGCGGAGCCGACCCAGGACGGCGAACGTTCGGTCACCATCCGCCGCAGCGGCGGCACCCAGATCATGGTGGCTGGCTACCACGTGGCCCCGGCCAGCCATCCGGATGCGGCAGCCCTGCAGGTGCTGGGCAAGATCCTGGCCGACGCACCGAGCGGCCGCCTGCACAAGGCGCTGGTGGATGCCAAGCTGGCGTCGAACGTGGCGGACATCGATTTCAACCAGATGGAACCAGGCTATCGCCTGTTCGGCGCCGTGGTGCCGAAAGACGGCCAGACCGCAGCGGTGGAAGAGGCGATGCTGAAGACACTGGAGGACATCAAGTCCAACCCGGTCACCGACGCTGAAGTGGCGCGCGCCAAGGCGGCGATCGCCAAAGAGGTCGACCTGATCCTCAACGACACCGCCCGCTTCACCATCGCGCTGACGTCGGCGCAAGCCGCCGGGGACTGGCGCCTGTTCCACCAGCGCCGCGACCAGGTCGAAAAAGTCGACGCTGCCGCAGTGCAGGCGGCGGCGGTCAAATACCTGAAACCGGCGAACCGTACCCTGGCACGCTTCATCCCGACCGATGCGGCCGATCGCACCGAAGTGCCGAAGACGCCGGACATCGCCGCCCTGGTCAAGGATTACAAGGGCCGCGCGGCGATCGCGCAAGGCGAAGTGTTCGATCCAAGCCCCGACAACATCGAAAAGCGCACCCAGCGTTCGGCATTAGCCAACGGCATGAAGCTGGCGCTGCTGCCGAAGAGCACCAAGGGCGGCACCGTCAGCGCCACGGTCCAGCTGCGCATGGGCACCGCCGACAACCTGGCAGGCAAAGGCACCATCGGCGCCTTCACCGCGGCGCTGCTGATGGATGGCACCGAGCGCCTGTCGCGCCAGGAAGTCAAGGATGCCTTCGACAAGCTGAAGGCAAGCGTGAATGTCAACGGCAATGCGGAAGGCGTGAATGCCACCGTGACCACCACGCGCGAGAACCTGGCGGCGGCGTTGGACCTGTTGGCTGAATCGCTGATGAAGCCAGCCTTGACCGCCAAGGACTTCTCCGAGCGCCAGCGCGAATTCACCTCGCGCACCGAACAGCAGATGACCGAGCCGCAACCGCTGGCCGGCAATGCGCTGCAGCGCCTGACCGACGCTTTCCCGGCCGGCCACGTGCGCCATACCAAGACCTTGCCGGAGCAACTGGCCGCGGAAAAAGCCGTGACGCTGGACGAGGTGAAAGCCTTCCACAAAGCCTACTATGGCGCCGGCAACGCCACCCTGGCCGTGGTTGGCGATTTCGATGCCGCCGCCGTGAAGGCGCAAGTGGGCAAGCTGTTCGGCAATTGGAAGGCGGAGCAGCCCTACGTGCGCATCGCCAGCGCCGTGAAGCCGGTGGCCGGCCAGGCCGTCTCGCTGGAGACGCCGGACAAGGCCAACTCGGTCCTGCTGGCGATCCAGCCGGTGCCGCTGAAGGACGACGCGGCGGTCTACCCGGCCCTGTTGATGGGTAATTACATGCTGGGCGGCGGTGCCTTGCGCAGCCGGCTGGCGGACCGCATCCGCCAGAAGGAAGGCTTGTCGTATGGCGTCGGTTCGCAGCTGTCCGTGCCATCGCGCGATCCGGCCGGCATGTGGCTGGCATTCGCCATCAGCGCGCCGCAAAACACCGTCAAGGTGGAAGCCGCGCTGCGCGAAGAGCTGGACAAGGCGCTCAAGGATGGCTTCACCGACGCCGAGCTGGCCGATGCCAAGAAAGCCTGGCTGCAATCGCAGGAAGTCGGCCGTACCGCCGACGCCGGCCTGGCCGGCCGCCTGGCGGGCTACCTGAGCTTCGACCGCACCATGGCCTTTGACAAGGACCTGGAAGCCAAGGTCGGCGCCCTGACGGTGGCCCAGGTCAACGAAGCCCTGCGTGCGCACCTGAAGCCTGCAGCGGTGTCGGTGATCAAGGCCGGCGACTTCGCCAAGGCCGCCGCCGGTGCCGCCGGCGCCGCGCCGGCCTCCAAGCCATAGCACTGCGGCCCTTTCCTTGCCGGCGCTAACGCCGGTAAGGAAGGGGATTTCCGGGCCAAATCTCGGCGGCCTGTCGGTAATTTTTACAGGCATCGACACTAATAGCGGGATTCCGTTGTAAGCGATTGATTAATTTGTGTATCCAAATGCAGGCATTGTTTTTGCTTAATCGATGGTTCCATAACTAGGAGTGAAAATAATGAATAACCTTCTTGCAAAAATTGGGCTGCAGGTGCGTAAAAAATTGATGGCCGCAATGGGTGTATTGGTCGTTTCAATGGCTGGCCAAGCGACAGCGGCTGTCATTAGTTTCGATCCGAGCCCGGCCATTCTCGGACCGGCGACCTACGGCACCTACTTTATCGACGGTGATTTTCACGTCGAGGCTTTTTGGTTCACCAATACGGGTACTGCAAGCTGGGGGACCGCTGGCGGCCATTACCATATGACCACGGACGGTGCGCATGGCAATATCGAGCGCCAGCATTTCAATACTTCCAGTCAGCTGCAAGGGTTTATGATCCGGCGCACGGATAATCAGGCTTTCAGCGTCGGTTCGCTCGATTATCGTGTTGCGGGCAATACCTCGATCCAGGGTTTTTCTCCAACGGATGTGCAGGTGCTGATCGCCGATAATGTCGCGCCTTCAGGTGCCGTTACTGACTGGTTCACCGCCCACAGTGCTGGCGGGATTACCGGGCTGTGGCAAACCCTGAACCTGTCGGGGCTAGGGAATGTCACCCAAGTCTTCATTTCAAGCAGCGCCAGTGTGGACTTCGACAATATTGAAGTTGGTGCGGCGGTGCCGACGGCCGTTCCTGCACCCGCAAGTCTGGCACTCATGGGTGTCGGCCTGCTCGGTTTTGTGGCCGCGCGCCGCAAGCCGGCAAAGGGCAAGGCCGCTTAAAAAACCTGGCCAGCAAACGATAAACGCCGGCCACAGTGGTCGGCGTTTTCATTTTTTGCTCTTGGTGGCCCGGGGCGGGATCGAACCGCAGGCAGTTCACTAGTGGCGCAGCGTTAACGCTTTCCTGAAGGTCGTAGTGTCTTCGAGGATCGATACCATGTAATCGGCCACGTCCGCGCGAGTCGCCGTCGACATGATATTCCACTGCAGGTCGGCCCCGGACTTCAAATCGCCGCAGGCCGGTTTGTTGGTCAGCGTCGCGGGACGAATCCGGCGCCGAACTGCCCGCTGCGGTAGCTTTCGCCGACGCTCACCGAGCTCTCGACGATGAGCCGCCGGCAGCCTTGCTGCATGGCTGCCAGAATGTTCCTGGTGCCTGCCGAGCATACCGGGACGCCGATTTGGCGCCTTCCGCGATCCTGTTTCGACTGCGGGATCACACCCAGGGTGCACATCACCGCATCCGCCCCCTGGACCGCGCACGCCACCGAGACCGCATCCAAGGCATCGCCCTGGACGATCCTGAGGTTCCGGTGCGTCAAGTGGACGCGCTTCGGGTCGCGCACAAAGGCGGTGACAGCGTGGCGAGCCGCCAGTGCCGAACTAACGACAAGCCGGCCGGTCGACCCGCTTGCTCCAAAGATTACAACGTTCAACTGCTGCTTCGACATAATGGATTGACTCCTTGGTTGGGAAGGGCGGCATCGTGCGTTGCCGCGTCTTCCGCTTAAGACGAGTCGGACCATCATTTTGTGACACCCGCGGTGTTGCCAAGCCGATACCAAGCAGCCCGCCGGGCTTGTTTGGTGGCTTATTCTGTAATGAGACCCAAGCATTTTCGCAATAGTCAGGGGGCAGGGGGTGGGGCAGAATGGCCGTCAAACCATGCCTGACGACAACGATATGTTTGCTGACGCAGTTACAAAGCCGCCTGCATTGCAACACCGATTTGCGCCCACCCATCCGGCCGACGGGGCACTGTTTCTCATCTATATCGCATTGATCTGGATCGGCATGGGCGTCGGCTTCGGCCGGGAAATCGTGCGGCATATCGAGAGCGACGCCCCATCCTATCCGATGATCCTGCATGTGCACTCGGCCGTGTTCGTTACCTGGCTGGTGGCGTTTACCGCACAGATCGTGTTCATCCGGTCTGCGAAACCAGCTTGGCACCGGCGCCTGGGCGTGGCGATGACGTTTGGCATCGGCGTGTTGGCCGTCGTCGGCCCCTTGACCGCGTACACGATTCATAACCTGAATTGGCCACGCACCGATGCGGCATTTTTCAGCGTCCAGTTGGGCGATATGCTTGGCTTCGTCGGCTTGAGCGTGGCGGCCATCATTCTCCGCAAGCAGACGGCGGCGCATAAACGCTTGATGTTGCTGGCGATCCTTCAACTGAGCACGGCGGGCTTTTCTCGCTCGCTGGGCAGCTCCATCGGTTCAGCCTACCCGTTCGGCTACTGGGGCCAGAGCTTCTGGGCCACCTTCCTGATCCTGCATTTGACCAACGACCTGCTCGCACTCGGCATCGGGATCTACGATCTGCTGACGCGCGGACGCCTGCACTCCGCCTACGTGTTTGGTCTGGTCTGGAGTTTCGGTTGGCAAATCATCCATGTCAGCCTGTACCTGGCGCCGGCCTGGCTGCCTGTGGCGAAGTGGCTGCTGGGGCATTAAGACACGAAATCGGCAGAAGAAACGAAAAACGCCGACCACAAGGGTCGGCGTTTTCACTTTTTATTCTTGGTGGCCCGGGGCGGAATCGAACCACCGACACAAGGATTTTCAGTCCTCTGCTCTACCAACTGAGCTACCAGGCCAAGAGGCAGCATTATAGCAGGGATTCCTTGGTTTGCAATAGCCTTTTTCCATTGAGGGAAAGCTATAATGGCCGGATGAACAAGCCTTCGCATCACCATGTGCAGACCGCGGTCTGCATCGTCGGCAATGGCGCCATTGCCAAAACCGCGGCACTCGCGTTTGCCCAATCCGGGCTGAGCGTGACCTTGCTGGGGCCGCCACCGGGACCGGCCCGGGCCGATGAGGCGAGCTGGGATGTACGTGTGTTCGCCCTCAACCACACCGCCCAGCGCCTGCTCGACTCCCTGAAAGTGTGGGGCGCGATGGACCAGGCGCGTATCGCCGCGGTCGACGCCATGCTGGTCAACGGCGACGGCGACAAGGCGGGCGCCTTGAATTTCGACGCTTATGGCGCCCATACCGGCACCCTGTGCTGGATCGTGGAAGACCGCAACCTGAACCAGGCGCTCGATGCGGCGCTGCGCTTTGCCCAGAACGTGCATTTCGTGCACGGCAAGGCGGTCGCGCTGAAGCATGACGAGCAAGGCGCCATCATCACGCTGGAAGACGGCTCCCATCTCGGCGCCTCCCTGGTGGTCGGTGCCGATGGCGCCCAGTCCTGGGTGCGCGGCCAGTGCGATATCGGCCTCGATTACCGCCCGTATAACCAGAGCGGCGTGGTATCGAACTTCGCCTGCGAGCTGCCGCACCATGGCGTCGCGCACCAGTGGTTCACCGGGGAGCAGGGCATTGTGGCGCTATTGCCGCTGCCGGGGAACCAGGTCTCGCTGGTGTGGTCGGCGCCCGATATGCTGGCGGAAAGCCTGTGCCGTGAAGGCGCGGGCGCGCTGGCCGGACGGCTGGCCGCGTTTGCCCAGGAAAAACTGGGCACGCTCTCGCCGCTGCAGCCGGAAATCGTCAAGGCCTTCCCTTTGAAGCTGATGCGCCCCCATGCCATGGTGGCGCCGCGCGTGGCCCTGGTCGGCGACGCGGCCCACGTGGTGCATCCGCTGGCCGGCCATGGCATGAACCTGGGCTTCGGCGACGTGCAGGAGCTGGTCAAGGCCGTGGCCGGGCGCGAGGAACACCGCTCGATCGGCGACGACCGGGTCCTGGCGCGCTATGCCCGCGCCCGCAAGGAAGAAGTCAGCCTCATGTTGGCCGCAACGGACGGTTTGGAGCGCTTGTTCGGCACTGATCTCGAACCGGTGCGCGCAGTCCGCAATTTCGGGCTAAACTTGCTCGACAAATTGCCGGGCGTAAAGCGCCGGCTGATTTCACATGCCCTCGGAAAGCAGTAATCGGAGACCCTATGAATATGAGCAAACTGGCATTGGCGATGGCTTCGGTCATGCTGATGTCCTGTGCGGACGCGCAGAACGCAAAAGAAGAAGCCCAACTGCGCAAGGCCCTGGCGGAACGCCTGGGCGGCGTGAAGATCGATTCCATCAAGAAGACGCCATACGCAGACCTGTATGAAATCCGCGTCGGCGGCGATATCCGCTATACCGACAAGACCGGCAGCTACCTGGTGGTCGGCCACATCTTCGACCTGAAAACCTCGCAGGACCTGACCCAGGCCCGTATCGACGATATCAACAAGATCAATTTCGACGAATTGCCGAAAGAACTGGCGCTGAAGACCGTGAAAGGCAACGGCAAGCGCATGCTGGCAATCTTCGAAGACCCCAATTGCGGCTACTGCAAGCGCTTCCGCCAGACCACGCTGGCCAATATCGACAATGTGACGGTGTACACCTTCATGTACAACATCCTGTCGCCGGATTCGTTCACCAAATCGCAGAACATCTGGTGCGCGGCCGACCGCAACAAGGCCTGGGACGACTGGATGTTGCACGGCAAAGCCGCGCCAGTTGCGCCGAATGGCTGCAGCGCGCCGAATGACAAGGTGCTGGCGTTGGGCCAGAAAATGAATATCAATGGCACGCCGGCCATCTTCTTCGCCGACGGCAGCCGAATTGCAGGAGCAGTCGATCAGCGTACCCTCGAAGCAAAGTTCGCCACCCTCAAATAAGGAGCTTGCATGGTCACATTGAATATCAATGGGCGCGACGTACAAGTCGACGCCGATCCTTCCACGCCCATCCTCTGGGCGTTGCGGGACAACCTCAATATGACCGGCACCAAATTTGGCTGCGGCATGGCCATGTGCGGCGCCTGCACGGTGCACCTGGAAGGGCAGGCGATCCGCTCCTGCGTGACGCCGATATCGGCGGCGGTGGGGCAGAAGATCACCACCATCGAGGCCATGTCGGCCGACAAGGTGGGCAAGGCGGTGCAGGATGCCTGGGTCAGGCATGACGTGCCGCAATGCGGCTACTGCCAGAGCGGGCAGGTGATGAGCGCAACGGCCCTGCTGCGCACCAACAAGGCGCCTACCGACGCCGATATCGACAATGCCATGTCGGGCAATATCTGCCGCTGCGGCACCTATCAACGGATCCGCGCCGCCATCAAGGACGCCGCGAAATCCATCGCTTGAGGGAGGCAGCCATGCGCAAGGAATGGTTCATGGCAGCTCAAGCGGACGGCGCCGAGGCGGCAGGCATGTCGCGCCGTACCTTCCTCAAGGCCGGCGGCGGCCTGGTACTGGGCTTTTACGTGGCCGGCGGCGGCGGGCGCTTTGCGCGCGCCATCGCTGCCGACGCACCGCCCAAGCCGGTGTCGGCACCGAATGCCTTCCTGCGCATCGCGCCGGACAATACCGTCACCATCCAGGTCAACCGCCTGGAATTCGGGCAGGGCGTGCATACCGCACTGCCGATGCTGATCGCCGAGGAACTGGACGCGGACTGGACGCAGGTGCGGTCGGCGCTGGCGCCGGCGGGCGATGCGTATAAGGACCCGGGCTTCGGCATCCAGATGACGGGCGGTTCGACCGCCGTCAAGCACTCGTGGCAGCAGTACCGCGAAATCGGTGCGCGTGCGCGCGCCATGCTGGTGGCCGCGGCGGCCGAGCAGTGGAAAGTGCCGGCGGCGCAGATCCGTGCCTCGAAAGGCATGCTGTACGGCCCTTCCGGCCAGAGCGCGACCTTCGGCTCGCTGGCCGAGGCGGCGATGAAACAACCGGTGCCGAAAGAGGTCAGGCTGAAGGACCCGAAAGACTTCACCATCATCGGCAAGCCGACGCCGCGCCTCGATGCGCTGGCCAAGTCGACCGGCACGCAGCAGTTTGGCATGGACTTCAAGCCCGAGGGCGCGAAAGTGGTCCTGGTGGCGCGGGCCCCGGTGTTCGGCGGCAAGGTGAAGAAGTTCGATGCGTCCAAAGCCAAAGCGATTCCTGGCGTGCTCGACGTGTTCAAGGTCGATACCGACCGTGGCGGCAGCGGCCTGGCCGTTGTGGCCAACGGATATTGGCCGGCCAAGCAGGGCCGCGATGCGCTGGTGGTCGAGTGGGATACCGCCGGCCTGGAAAAAGTCAGCAGCAAGAAGCAGCTGGCCGAATACAGGACGCTGGCGAAAAAAGCAGGCATCCAGGTGAAGCAGGCCGATACCGCGGCCATCGCCAAGGCACCGAAGAAAATCAGCGCAACCTACGAATTCCCTTACCTGGCGCATGCGCCGATGGAGCCGCTGAACTGTGTGGTGGACCTGAAGGGCGATTCCTGCACCATCTGGGCCGGCAGCCAGTTCCAGACGCTGGACGTGGTGGCCGCGGCCAAGGCGGCCGGCCTGACGCCGGACAAGGTGACGCTGCACACGATGATGGCGGGGGGAGGCTTCGGCCGCCGCGCCGTGCCGACTTCGGACTATCTGGTGGAAGCGGTCAACGTGGCCAAAGCCTGGGGCAAGGGGCCGGTCAAGGTGATCTGGAGCCGAGAGGACGATATCAAGGGCGGCTACTACCGTCCCTCCCACGTGCACCAGGCCGATATCGGCATCGATGCCAAAGGCAATATCGTCGGCTGGAACCATGTGATCGTGGGCCAGTCCATCCTGGCGGGCACGCCGTTCGAGCCGATGATGGTGAAGAATGGCGTGGATGCGACCATGGTGGAGGGCATGGGCGAACCGTATGCGGTGCCGATGAACCTGACCGTCCATAACGTGAAGGCCAACGTGCCGGTGCTGTGGTGGCGTTCCGTGGGTTCGACCCATACCGCGTTCGTGATGGAGACGCTGATCGACGAGGCGGCACACGCTGCGAAGATGGATACGGTGGAGTACCGCCGCAAGCTGATCGATCCGAAGCACGTGCGCCAGCTGGCGGCGCTCGACCTGGCGGTTGAGAAGTCCGGTTACGGCAAGACCAAGCTGCCGAAGGGGCAGGCCTGGGGCGTTGCCTTGCACGAGTCGTTCGAGACTTCCGTGGCCTACGTGGTGGTGGCGTCGATGAAGAATGGACGACCCAAGCTGCACAAGGTGACGGCGGGCGTGCATTGCAACTTCCCGGTCAATCCCATGACGATCGAAGCCCAGGTGCAGGGGGCGGCGCTGATGGGGCTGGGCACGACCTTGCCAGGCGCGGCGATCACGCTGAAAGATGGCGTGGTGGAGCAGTCGAACTTCAGCGATTACACCGTGGCGCGCATGCCCGACATGCCGGTGGTGGAAGTCTTCACCGTGGTCTCGACCGACAATCCGACCGGCATGGGCGAGCCGGGCTTGCCGCCATTGGCGCCGGCGCTTGCCAACGCCATGTTCCGGCTGAACGGCAAGCGCGTGCGCAAGCTGCCGTTCGACCTGGCCAAGGCGTAAGGCAAGGCGCCGCGCGTGTCCACCCCCGCCGTCACCCGCGCCGCCCCCGCCGCCGCCCCTGATTCGGTGGTTGGCCGCGAGGCTGCCGTCGCGGGCGCCGGAGTGGCCGGCATCCTGTTGGCGGCCGGCCGTGGCAGCCGCTTCGATCCGGCGGGGATGCGCAACAAATTGCTGCAGGTGATGCCGGGCAGCGCGGGCGAGCCGGTGGCAGCGGCCAGCGCCCGCGCCCTGCTGGCCGCCGTTCCGCGCGTGATAGCGGTGGTGCGCCCGGAAGACGCGGCCACTGCCGGACTGTTGCGCGGCCTTGGCTGCGAGGTCATTGCCTGCGCCGATGCCGGCAGCGGCATGGCCGCGTCGCTGGTGTGCGGCGTGCGGCACGCGCAGGATGCGCAAGGCTGGCTGATCGCGCTGGCCGACATGCCTTATGTGCAGTCCGCGACGATGGCGGCACTTGTGGCCGCGGTCGGGCAAGGCGCGGCCAAGCAGGCCGCTGGCGACATCGCCGCACCGGTACACGCTGGCCGGCGCGGCAACCCGGTCGCCTTCGGCCGCACCCATTTGCCGGCCCTGTTGGCGCTGCAAGGCGACCAGGGTGCCCGCAGCATCCTGAAGAACAACCCGGTCAACGAACTCGCGGTGGACGATCCCGGCATCCTGCAGGACATCGATACCCCGTCCGACATCAAATGAAAAACAGGAAAATCAGCTACACCATCGCCGCCAAGGACCTGGCGGCCCATATGTTCCAGGTCAGCATGACCATCGAGGCACCGGCGCCGGAAGGCCAGGTGCTGGCGCTGCCGGCCTGGATCCCCGGCAGCTACATGATCCGCGAATTCTCGCGCAATATCGTGCAGATCCGCGCCGAGGCGGGCGGCCTGCCGGTCGAACTGGCAAAGCTCGACAAGCATTCCTGGCAAGCCGCCCCATGCAAGGGCAAGCTCACCGTGCATTACGAAGTGTATGCATGGGACCTGTCGGTGCGCGCCGCCCACCTCGACCAGACCCACGGCTTCTTCAACGGCACCAGCGTCTTCCTGCGCGCCCTCGGCCAGGAAGACGTGCCGCACGTGGTCGACATCCAGCGCCCGGCGCACGAAGCCGCGGCCAAATGGCGCGTCGCCACCGCACTGAAAGAATTGAAGGCCAGGCGCTACGGTTTCGGCACTTACGTCGCCGAGGATTACGATGAGCTGATCGATAGCCCGGTCGAGATGGGGGCGTTCGAGATGGCCAGCTTCAAGGCCTTGGGCGTACAGCACGACGTGGTGTTCACCGGCCGCGTGCCCAACCTCGACATCGCCCGCATTTGCGCCGACCTGAAGCGGATTTGCGAAACGCAGATCGCCTTCTTCGAGCCGCGCACGAAAAAGGCCCCGATGGAGCGCTACGTTTTCATGACCATGGTGGTGGGCGACGGCTACGGCGGACTGGAACACCGCGCCTCCACAGCCCTGATCTGCTCCCGCGCCGATTTGCCGACCACTGCCCAGAAGGGCAAGGAGCCGAGCGAAGGCTATATGAAATTCCTCGGCCTGTGCAGCCACGAATATTTCCATACCTGGAACGTCAAGCGCATCAAGCCGTCGGTATTTGCCCCATACGACTACCAGGTCGAGAATTACACCCCGCTGCTTTGGCTGTTCGAAGGCTTCACCAGCTATTACGACGACCTGATGCTGGTACGCGCCGGCTTGCTGTCCGAAGAAGGCTACTTCAAGATGCTGGGCAAGACCATCGGCGGCGTACTGCGCGGCAGCGGCCGCACCAAGCAAAGCGTGGCCGATTCCAGCTTCGACGCCTGGGGCAAATACTACCGCCAGGATGAGAACTCGCCGAACGCCATCGTCAGCTATTACGCCAAGGGCTCTCTGATCGGCCTCGGGCTGGACCTGACCATCCGCGCCAAGACCAGCGGCAAGCGCTCGCTGGACGACATCATGCGCGCCTTGTGGCAGCGCTATGGCCGCGATTTCTACAACGGCAAGCCGCGCGGCGTGACGCCGGAGGAAGTGGAGGCGCTGTTCGACAGCGTGGCCGGCTTCAGGCTGAAGCCCTTCTTCGACAAATACATCCGCGGCACCGACGACGTGCCGCTGGCCAAGCTGCTGCCGCAATTTGGCGTCGGCTACAAGGACGAGCGCAAGTCCTCCAAGCCAAGCATGGACGTCAACATCGGCCGCGATGGCGCCGACTGCAAGCTGAGCGCCGTGCACGATGGCGGCGCGGCGCAACAGGCCGGCCTGTCGGCCAACGACCTGCTGGTGGCAATCGATGGCCTGCGCGTCAGCGGCAACCCGGCCAATGTCGACAGCCTGCTGGCACGCTACAAGGTAGGCGACACCGTGCAGGTGCACGCCTTCCGCCGCGACGAATTGATGGCCTTCGACGTCACCCTGCAGGGTGACCGCGTGCCCGGCGTGACGGTCGCGGTGGAACAGCAAAAGACCAGCCTGCGCCGTCCGACCGCCTGATCCGCCGTGCTGTTCGCGCTGGATCCGTTCACCATCCTGTTCACCACCACGCTCACCTGCGCGGTGCTGGCGGTGGCCATGTATTCCGTACACCTGAGCTTCCGGCGCGAGGTGGCCGGCGTGGGCCACTGGGCCTGCGGCCTGTTGGCCATGGTCGGTGCCGGCACCTTGTTCGTGCTGCGCGGCCTGCTGCCCGACGAAATCGCGCTGCCGGGCGCCAACGCTTGCCTGACATGGGGTATCGGCCTGTCGATGGTCGGCACGCGCCGCTTTTATGGCGAGCCGCCTGGCTGGGCCATCTTCCACGCCGCGTGGGTGCTGGAGCTAGCAGCCATCCTTTGGTGGCTGCTGGTGGAGCCGAACTTCCCGCACCGCGCAGCAGCGTTCAGCTTGATCGTCAGCGTGTTCTATATCGACCAGCTGCGCCTCGTGTGGCGCCACCGCACGCGCCATTTCACCAGCTGGTTCTTCGGCTTGCTGCTGGCCGCGCAAGCGGTCAATACGCTATCGCGCGGCGTGGCCGCATTGTTCCTCGACCCGGACGCGGCCAACCTGCTGCGCACCAGCGCGCTGGCCAACGTGTATCTGGCGCTGGCCAATTTCATGGCCCTGCTGCTGACGGTGGCCTTCCTGATGCTGGCGACGCGCAAGCTGCAGAAAATCCTGGAGCAGCGCTCCACCCACGACCCATTGACTGGCGTGTTGAACCGCCGCGGCTTCCTGCAATGCTTCAACCGCGTGCGGGCGAGACAACTGCGCAGCGATGCGCCGTTATCCCTGATGGCGATCGATCTCGATCACTTCAAGTCCATCAATGACCAGCATGGTCACGCCCAGGGCGACAAGGTGCTGGTGCACGTGGCGGCGGTCATCATGCGCACTGCCCGCCAGTCCGACGTGGTGGCACGTTTTGGCGGCGAAGAATTCGTGGTGCTCTTGCCGGAGGCGCCATTGCCCCATGCGCAGCAGTTGGCGCAGCGTATCCAGACGTCGCTGCACGACAGTCCGCTGCCGGAGCTGCCCGCCTGCACGGTCAGCATCGGCATCGCCAGCCAGCAAGTGCGTGGCGAGACGCTCGACAGCCTGCTGTCGCGGGCCGACGATGCCATGTACCGTGCCAAGGCGAATGGCCGCAACCGAGCCGAAGTCGCGGCGCCATCGTCGCTGGCCGCCTGAAAGTGTTGTAAATTGGCAATGCAAATTTAGCTACTTGCATCGGCTTACAATTAGAATCGGGCGATGACCTATCAGCTGCAACTGGCCTCAGTGCCCGCTCCCGACGCCGATCTCGACGTCTTCGCCTTCATGAACAAGCTGCGCCAGGAGGCTGGCGAAGCGCCGCCTTCGGCCGTGCTGAAGCGCTTTCACGACGCTTTGGCTGAACTGTTCCCGGATACGCCCTGGTCGGAAGGCCATTACGCCGGCAACGCCGGGCGCCTGACACTGGTACGCCGCCGCCAGGAAGTCGTGCCGCACGTGCTCTACCTGGCAGGCGAACTGGGCTTGACCGTGGTGGACAACCAGTCCGGCGAAGTGCACCGTCCGCCTACCTACCAGGTGGTGCTGGAAGGACCGGCGGAAGGCGTGGAACCCGGTGACGCTGCCACGCGCCTGGCGGCATTGATGCGAAAACCGGGGACCGAAATGCTGGCGCTGTTGTCGGGCGGACGCCGGACCGTCGTCAAGAAAGGCGTGCCGCGTTTCCAGGCCAACCAATATGCTGCCGCGCTGCGCGAGCGCGCCGGGTGCCGGGTGACGCTGGCGCCCGAGCCGGGACCCGTGGCCCGCGCCGCCCCGCCGCCGCCAGCGCGTCCGGCCCCGCCAGTCCGGCAGGCACCGCCCGTCCCGCCCGGGCCCGGGATTGCCTTGGCGCCGACAGCATCCGCACCACCGGCATCGCCGTCGCAGTCACCGTACGGGATGCCGGCCAGCGCCAGGGAAGCAGCGGCCGCGCGCGCCATGGCGGACGATCAGCCGGACGTCGATGGAACGGGACGCGACCGGCAGCTGTACGAGCTGGCGGAGGGCTTCCGCCTGATGTGCATAGCGATCGGATTCCGCTTCCTGTTCCGCCGCGTGTTCGACATGCTGGCGCCGGTGCCGCTGCTGTTTGTCTGGGTGCTGCTGGCAGCGATGGGAACCTGGGGCACCTATCGCCTGCTGAAAGGCCTGGGCTATGGCACCGCACTGAAGACAGTGCTGTTGCTTTGTTTCGTGGCCCCGGCCGCGCTCTCGCTGCTGCAGGGCGCCAGCACCACCATCCCGCTGGCGATCGAACTGGGCGTCGCCCTCGCCAGCCTGGCGATGGTCATCATCCTGGGCGTAATTGCCACGCGCCGGATGAAGCGCGCGGGGTTGAAAGTGGGATTCTTCGGTGCCTCGAAGCCGGATGTGCGGCGCCTGGGTGGGCTGCAGGAGGACGAGCGGCTGGCATCGACGACAGCCGGCTGGATCGTCTTTGCTCTGCTTGCCCTGGCATTCTTCGCCAGCTCAGCGCAGGACGAAGGCACGGCGCGCCGGCCGGCGGTCAGTGCCGCGGAACTGCCTTGCGAACTGGTCGGGTTATGGGAATTCAAGAAGCGCGGTGTGGACTACCTGATCGTACTGGCCGACGACGGCAGTTATTCCGGCGATCGTATGGAAGGAAGCTGGCGCTACGCCGACGGCAAGATCCACTGGGTCGAAGAAAGCATAACGCCGCACCAGAAGGAGAGCAACCGGGTCGAGCTGCGCCCCGATGGCGGTTCCTTCACCGTGACCGAACGGAATGGCAGCGTGACCGAATACACCCGCAGGGAGCACATCGCATCGCAGCGCTGCAAGGCCCCGTCAGTCGAATAGCTTGCGCAGTTCGGCGCCCGGGTCGGGCGCGCGCATGAAGGCTTCGCCGACCAGGAAGGCG
>CAMLRG010000083.1 GCA_946482335.1 uncultured Duganella sp.
AGTACATCACCATGCAGTCCAGGCAAAGCAGGCATTCCTTCTGGTCGATGCGGCCTTGCGCGTCGATCGCATGCGAGCCGCAACCCTTGGCGCAGGCGGTGCAGGTCACGCACTCCTGCTTGCGCTTCAGTCCGAACAGGCGGAAGAAGCTCGGCACCGCGAGCCCCGCGCCCAGCGGGCAAATGTATTTGCAGTAAGGGCGCTCGCTCAGGACCGAAATGCCAAGGATCAGCGCCACGAAGGCCGCGAAGGGCCAGCCGCGCTCCAGCACGCCCACCAGGAAAGTGGTCTTGAACGGTTCGATTTCCGCCAGCTGTTCGGCCAGCTCCATCGAAGAGAAGGACACCCCGACCAGCACGGCGAACACGCCGTACTTGACCCATTTCAGCTTGTCGTGCACGCGCTTCGGCAGCAGCCCCTGGAAGCGGCCCAGGCCCAGCAGCGTGCCAAGCTTGTATGCCAGGTGCTGCAGCGAACCGAATGGGCACAGCCAGCCGCAGAACAGCCCGCGTCCCCACAGCACCACGGTCACCACCATGAACCACCAGAAGATGAAGATGAACGGGTCCGACAGGAACAGCTCCCATTTCCACTGGTGGATCAGGGAATGGAACCAGGTCATCACCTGGGTGATGCTTGGCTGCGCTTTCAGGTAGAGGCCAAAAAAGCCGACCGCGACGACCCACAGCGCGGTGCGCGGAATGGTGATTAGCGGCTTGCTCTTGCGGTTCGAGGCGCGCACCAGGCGGTCGCGCTGCGCGTAGAGCATGGCGGTGGTGATCAGCACCAGCACGAACAGGATGATCTCGCCCTTGCGCGCCAGCCAGGCCGCCTGCCAGACCGGCACCGGACGCTCGACCTTCGGGCGGCCGCCCTCCAGGTAGCGCGCCGGCGTCCAGTATTCCTGGTCGAAATGGGCGAAGACTTTGGCGTGCGTCTGCATGTCCAGCTTGTTGGCCAGCAGGCTCAATTGCCACGGCCAGGCCGGATTGAAATTCGGCGAACGCACGATGAAGATCGCCGATTCCTGGTATGCCGGCGCATCGGCCGGTTCCAGATGGTAGAGGTTCAGGTAATCGGTATCGCGGAAGGTGAAGCGGTCGGCATCCTGGCGCACCTGGATGCGGTCGTAGATGCCGCCCCGCACGAAGCCCGAACCCTTGAACGACTCCAGGCCGGTGCCGATGATGAAGATGGCATGCTCGTCCTCCTTCAAGTCCCGCATCAGGCGCTGGTAATTGCGCTCGCCCAGCAGGCTGATGCCGATGGAAGGCACGTTCAGGTAACCGAAATGCAAATCCATATAGGGCTTGCCGCTCGAGGGCAGGCCGACATCCGCGCTTTCCACGCGCAGGTGCCCGACCGCCCCCTCCTTGACGAGGGCGGCCCAATCCAGACGTTCGCGCAGCGGCGTGAAATGGGCGCGCGGTTTGACCATCCCCTTGAAGATGCCCACCTGCTTGCCGATCTCATACGCGCTTTGCGCAATGGTCTGGTTCTCGGCTATGGCCGTGACGGTGGCCCCGCTGATCGCATCAAGATCACCACCATCACGTCCAAGGCCGAGTTCCAGCTTGGCGTCGCCGGGCTTGCCGAAGTACTGCCTGACGAACTTCGTCAGGACCGTCTCGGGAATGCCCGCCAACAAAATCGGTTCGGAGTGCTTCAGGATACGCACCCCGGTTATCAATCCTTTGGTGTCCATGCCGATCAGCGTGACGACCGGCTTACCGGAGTAGGCCGGAATGTCCACCACGTCGGTGGACAGGAACACATAGCCCACCACCTCCTGTTTTCCCCGCGCCAGCGCGTAACCTTCAACATAGGCCGGCGCGCCTTTGCGCCTGGAGAACGCCGTCGCGGCAGGCAGCACCTCGCCGCATGGCGCTTCGGCACACAAGTCGGGGCCCCCCATCAACGCCGGCGACAGCACCGTGTCATACATCGAGGTGGCCGAAGCAGGCGCCGCACATGCGAGCAGCGCCCACCAGAGCAGGGAAATCAGGCGGAACAGCATGGATACACCACCCTCGCGGGCTTAAGCCTCCACCAGGAAGCGGCTGCGCATTTCCAGGTGCAGCGCGTGGCAGAAGTGCGTGCAGTACAGCCAGAATGCGCCGGCATGGTCGGCCTTGAAGGTGACCGACTTGGTCTCCTGCGGGTTGACGATGAAGTTGACGTTATAGGTCGGGATCGCGCAACCGTGGGTCAGGTCTTCCACCTTGTCGTGGTTGGTCAGCGTGATGGTCACCTCATCGCCCTTCTTCACCTTGATGATCGGCAGGCTGAAGGCCGGTGCCTGCGACATCAGGCGCACGTGCACCTTGTTGCCGTTGCGCGTGATGCCCGCGTTGTCCGCCGTCACCTTGTTCGGGAAGTCGTCCATGTTGTAGATCTGGCGCGTCTTCACCAGGTCGCGGCGCACGATGATCGCATCATGCGGCTCCGGATAAGCCGTGTGGTCGGACACGATCGTCATCTTGTCGCCGGTGATGTCGATCAGCTGTTCGGTCTCGCTGTGCAGCGGGCCGACGGGAAGGAAGCGGTCCTTCGAGAACTTGTTGCCCGAGTTGAAGTATTTGCCGTCCGCTTCCTTGGTCTCGCCCATCGAAGCGTAGCCGTGGCCTGGCTGGTAATGCACGTCCACCCGGTCCAGCACCACCTTGGCGGCCTTGTCGCCCTTGAACTGCGCAATCGCCGCGGCCACGTTCCACTTGACGATCTGGCTGTCCAGGAACAGGGTGGTAAAGGCATTGCCCTTGCCGTCGAAGGCGGTATGCAACGGACCCAGGCCGATTTCCGGTTCCGCCACCACGGCATCGCGCTCGGTCTTGAGCTCGCCGTCGAACCACTTGGCCACCAGCGCCACCTCGATCACCGTGGCGGTGGGCGACAGCTTGCCCGAGCAGACCATGTACTTGCCGTCCGGCGAAGCGTTGACGCCGTGCGGGTTCTTGCCGACCGGGACGTAGCAGGTGACTGCGGTCTTGGGATCCGCATTGGCCGCCTTGCGGCCGTCGACCACCGGCACCTTGGAGGAACCGATGGTGGTGAACTTGCCGGCCTTGACCAGGGCTTCGATGCGCGCCACGTCGAAGAATACGCAGGCATCGCGTTCGGCAGCCATCATGCCCGCCTGGTCCGGCGCGTTCTCGGTGTTGTACTGGTTGGAGCAGGCGAAACGCCCGTCGTAGGAAGTCGCCACCAGGTCCATATTGCCGTCCACGCGCACTTGCCAGCGCACGCCCATGGTTTCCGCATCGACGCAGGTGAACAGCGAGCCCCACTTGGAAGGATCATCCAGGTCGCGCCCATCGTTCGGGAACGGGATGCTGAATTCGGCGCCGCAGAACACGCGCGTGGTGTGGTTGATGCTCTTGTCGACCGGGTCGCACTTGTCAGGGAAGGTGCCGTGGAAGCCCTGCACGTTAGGCAGTTCGGTGATCTTGTCGCATTCCATGGTATCCATGCGGATGCGCGCCAGGCGTGAATGGATCTTGTCGTTGACCCACAGGTAGCGGCCATCGTAGGTGCCGTCCTTGTAGCTGCCGTGCACGTGGTGGGTATCGCCGGTGGTGTATTTCAGGCTGCCGTCGGCCTTGGTGCCGATGATCGCCTTCGATTCGTTGGTGATGCCCCAGCCGACCATCGGGTCGATATTGAAGACAGGGATGCGGCGCAGTTCGCGCCCGGAGGGAATGCCGATGATGCGCGCCTCGCCCGAGTGGCCGCCGCTGGAGAACAGGTAATAGTCATCCAGCTGGCCGGGCTCCACGTGCGCCTTGCTGCCGCCGTGCGCCTTGGCCGCAGCAGCACCGGCGGCCGGCGCGGCACCCGGCGCTCCCGCCCCCTTCTCCTTGCAGCCCGCCAGCACGCCGGCGCCGGCCAGGCCCAGCGCAGCACTCTTACCCAGGAAACGACGACGGCTGCCTACTGCCGTGTCGTGCACATCGCGATCGCTACCCATGTTTCAATACTCCTACTCTGTGTTTATTCCAGAGCAGGACTGTACGGAGTTTGCCAACAAATTAAATTGATTCAGGTCAAGCGCTTTCAATTGAGAGGAGCTTCAATGAAATCCATCCTGTCCTTCTTCGCCGCCTTGCTCGCCGCCGGCACGGCCTGGGCGGCGCAGCTGCCGTCGCTGCAGCTCAACGACACGTCGACGCAGGCGCAATCGCGCGTGCCGGTCACCGTCGGCCATGTGTTCGCCAAGGGTGATGTGAAAGCCGGCGAAACGCTCACCGCGACTTTCAAGGGCGTCGCCATCCCGCTCCAGGCCGACATCAAGGCCACCCATGACGACGGGTCGGTGCGGCACGCCGTCCTGAGCGCGGTACTGCCGCAACTGGCCGGCGGCGAAAGTGCCAGCCTGCAGCTGGCATCCGCGCCGGCTGTCCCGGCGCGGGCGCCCGCGCGGCCGGACACCTTGCTGGCCAGCGGCTTCAATGCCTTGGTGCGCCTCAACATCGGTGGCGTCGCCTACAGCGCCGATGCTGCCCAGCTGTTGGCCAGCAAACCGTACAAGAGCTGGCTGTCCGGCCCCCTGGTCAATGAATGGCTGGTGTCGGGTCCGGTCACGGCCGGGGGCGTCGCCCACCCGCACCTGTCGGTCCGCTTCGCGATCCGCCATTACCCGCTGGCCGGCAATGGCCGTCCCGGCGCGATCCGCGTCGACGTCACGGTCGAAAACAATTGGGCTTACGAGCCCGATCCCAAAAACGTCACTTACGATGCCGAGATCCTGGTGAACAACCAGCCGGTGTACGCCAAGCCGGCACTCACCCATTACCACCACGCCCGCTGGCGCAAGCTGTTCTGGGCAGGCGCCGAGCCCGCCGTGCATGCGCGGCATGACATCGGCTACCTGATCGGCACCCGCGCCGTGCCCAATTACGACCAGAGCGTGGTCCCATCGCAAGCCGCGCTGGCGAAGATGAAAACCGATTGGGACGCCGCCGACAACGGCCCGATGGCCATGCCCTTGATTAACAAGTACATGCCCACCACCGGCGGCCGGCCGGACATCGGCCTGCACCATGCCTGGGCTGCCATGTACCTCCTCAGCATGGATCCGCGCGCGCGCCTGGTGACGGTCGGCCTGGGCGACCTGGCCGGCAGCTGGCCGGTGCACTTCCGCGACAGGAACACGGATGAAGTGGTGTCCATCATCGCCTATCCCTACGTCCGCGACCAGCGCATCAGTTCCGACAGCTACAACCCAGTGACGAAGAAATACGAAGACATGCCGCGCTGCACCGCGGCCGGCGCATGCGCCACGCCCTATACGCCCGATATGGCGCACCAGCCCTCCTTCGCTTACCTGCCTTACCTGCTCACCGGCGACGCCTATCACCTGGACGAACTGCTGTTCTGGGCCAACTGGAACCTGGTGACCATGAACCCGCATTACCGCTCGCTCGCCAAGGGCCTGGTCAAAGGCAACCAGGTTCGGGGCCAGGCCTGGTCGCTGCGTACACTGGGCCATGCCGCCTACATCACGCCGGACAACCATCCGATGAAGTCCTACTTCAAGCAGATCCTGCAGAACAACCTGGACTTCTACAACGCCACCTTCGCCGGCGGCGCCACCAACCAGCTGGGATTCATCGACAACACCGCCACCAGCTATGCGGTGGCCTACGGCGGCCCGACCGGCGCCAACACCGGCGTCGCACCCTGGCAGGATGACTTCTTCACGTCCGCCGTCGGGCACTTGCACGAGATGGGATTTGCCGCCGCCAAGCCTATCCTGGACTGGAAGGCGCGCTTTCCGATCGGCCGCATGGTGGCCAGTGGCTACTGCTGGATCGATGGCGCCGTGTACGCCCTGATGGTGCGGCCTGGCGCTAGCGCCGCCTACTTCACCAGTTTCGCCGACGCCTACCAGGCCACCATGCGCAAGCTGGACGGCTCGGCGATGGTCAACAGCACCGGTGCGCGCTACCTGGACCAGCCTTGCGGCAGCCAGGCGCAGGCCGACTGGCGCACGCAGCTCGACAAGGACAACAAAACCTGGCGCACGCCCTGGTTGCCAGGCGAAATGACCGGCTACGCCTATTCGTCGGAAGGCATGCCGTCGAATATGCAACCGGCGCTGGCAATGGCCGCCGCCACCGGCTTGCCGGATGCGAGGGCAGCTTGGGAGCGCTTTAAGGCACGCAGCGTGAAGCCCGATTACAACGCGCGCCCACAGTTCGCCATCGTGCCGCGCTAGCGCCCACCGACGCATCGCCGCATACCCGGCGCGGCTGCGCCGGCAACGGCGGCAGCCTCAAGCCGCCGCCTGCGCCGCTGCGTACTGCGCCACCTGGTCCGCCAGCGCTTTCCGGTATGCCGGCCGCGCGGTGCAGCGCGCCTGGTAGCCGCTGACTGCCGGGAAATCGTCCTTCAGGCCACTGGCGTCGAGCAAGCGCAGCACGCTCACCATCAGCACGTCGGCCACGCTGAACTGGCCGGCCAGGTATTCGCAGCCGCACAGCCATGCCTCCAGGTCACCCAGGCGGCGCCTCGCCATGGCTTCCAGCGAAGGCCGGCGCGCATCGACCCAGCTTTCGCCCGCATGGAACACGTCCAGTTCCGCCACGCCGGCAAAATAAGGCTCGACAGAATTCAGGGCCGCGTACAGCCACATCTCGGCCCGCTGCCGGTCCGCCGCGCCGCCCGGCATCAATAGCGGATGCTTGTCGCCAAGGTGACGCAGGATCGCGCCGGATTCGAAGATCGACAAAGCCCCATCCTGCAGCACCGGCACTTGCCCGAATGGCTGCAGCTGGCGGTAGCTGGACGATTTCTGCTCGTCCGGCCCGATGGTGCGCACGCTGTAGGGCTGGCCGGCTTCCTCCAGCGCCCAGCGCACGCGCAGGTCGCGCACATAGCCCACGGCGAAATCGGGCACGGCGCTCAGGGTCATCAGGGTATACATGCTGGTCTCCTTGGTTTGGGTGGGAACATGCGGCCAGATTACGGATTCACTAAATATGTTCAAGAACATATTTAAGATCGGACGCATAATGCACAGCGAGGAGGAAACCGCAATGCCTTATACCGCAGAGCACAAGGAACGCACCCGCGCCAGGATCGTCGAGTCGGCGCGCAAACTGTTCAACCGCCACGGTTTCGAGCAAGTGTCGATCGAGACCATCATGTCCGAGGCCGGCCTGACGCGCGGCGGCTTCTACAACCATTTCGAAAGCAAGGATGAGCTATACGCAGCCGCCGTGGCCAGCTTCACCAGCTGCAACCCGTTCCGCAAGGACTTCACCGACACGCCGGCGAACGAACCGCGCGAGATGGCAGACCGCCTGCTCAACCTCTACCTGAGCGACAAGGTGCTGGACGATATCGAGAACCACTGCCCGCTGTATGCCTTGCCGGGCGACGTGGCGCGCGCCGGGCTGTCGCCGCAAAAGGCGTACACGGACTTGATCCGCAACCTGGTGCGCGTGTATGCCGGCGCGTTGCAGGATTTCAGCGACGGCGAGCAGCGTGCGCAAGCGATCGTGGCGCTGTGCGTCGGCGGCATGGTGCTGGCCCGCACCACCGACGATCCCGCGCTGCGCGAGAGCTTGCGCGCCGCCGCCCGCCAGCAGGCCCTGGTCCTGCTGGGCGCGAATTAAGGCTTGATTTCAGTTCCCAGCAGTTTGAGGAACTGCGCCATCCATTGCGGATGCGCAGGCCAGGCCGGCGCCGTGACGAAATTGCCGTCGGTAAGCGCCTGGTCCATCTCGACCGCAACGTATTCGCCGCCGGCCGCGCGCACTTCCGGCGCGCAGGCAGGATAGGCCGAAATGCGCTTGCCCTTCACCACTTCCGCCGCCGTCAGGATTTGCGCACCGTGGCAGATGGCGGCAATCGGCTTGCCCGCCTTGGCAAATTCCTGCACCAGCTCCAGCACGCGCGGGTTCAGGCGCAGGTATTCGGGCGCCCTGCCGCCGGCGATCGCCAGCGCGTCGTAGCCGGCTGCCTGCGCCTTGTCGAAGTCCGCATTCAGCGCAAACTGGTGGCCCGGCTTTTCGGAATAGGTCTGGTCGCCTTCGAAGTCGTGGATCGCCGTCTTGACCTTCTCGCCAGCCTTCTTGCCGGGGCACACAGCATGCACCGTATGCCCCACCATCTGCAGTGCCTGGAACGGCACCATCGTTTCATAGTCTTCCGCAAAATCGCCCGTCAAAAACAGGATCTTCTTGATAGCCATTCCGATCTCCTTTTCAACACATCAGCAGGGAAGTGCACTGTACACCGGTTTGCCGCCACGGTTGCAGATGCGATTGATTCTCATTTATAATTAAAAATTGATCAATACAGCGCCTCCCGCCACAAGGAAATCCATGACCGCAGTCCAGCTCACCGGCCAGCCGGATGACTTGCATCTTCAAGTCCAGCAGCTGTACCGCCACCACCACCATTGGCTGAAAGGGTGGCTGCGCAATAAGCTTGGCTGCACGTCCCGTGCCGAAGACCTGGCGCACGATACCTTCATGCGCCTGCTGGCGCGCGACGAGACGGTCGAGCTCAGGGAGCCGCGCGCCTTCCTCACCACCGTGGCGCATCGCGTGCTGTTCAACCATTACCGCCGCGAACAGGTCGAGCGCGCCTACCTCGACGCCCTTGCCGTCCTGCCGGAAACGGCCGTGCCGTCGCCCGAAGAGCGCGTCCTGCTGCTGGAAGCCCTGTGCGAAATCGACAGCCTGCTCGACGGCTTGCCGGTGCCGGTGCGGCGCGCCTTCCTGTACGCCCAGCTGGACGGCTTGGGCCATGCCGAAATCGCCGAACGGCTGGCGATCTCCGTTTCGACGGTCAAACGCCACCTGGTGCGCGCCATGGCGCAATGCTATTTCGCGCTCAAGCTCGCATGACGCCGCAGGAAGCGCGGCGCGCGACCGATGCGGCGCCCGCCGTCCCGCCCGAGGTCGCGCAGCGCGCCGTCGAATGGCTGGTCGAACTGCAGTCCGGCGAGGCCGGCGCGGAGACCCGCGCCGCATGGCAGCAATGGCGCGACGCCCATCCCGACCATGAACGGGCCTGGCGCCATATCGAAACCGTCAATGCCCGCTGGCGCGCACTGGCTTCGCCGCTGGCCTCGGCCACGGCGCATGCCGCGCTGGCCCCTGCCGGTTCGCCGCAACGCCGGCAAACGGTCAAGACGCTGGCCCTCATGCTGTTTGCCGGCGGCGCCGCCTGGCTGGGCGAACAGCACGCCCCCTGGCACGCCTGGATTGCCGACGAAAGCACCGGTGTCGGCCAGCGCCGCACCCTGCAACTGGACGACGGCACGGCCGTCACGCTGAACACGGCCAGTGCCGTGTCCATCGATTTCGGCCCGCAGGCGCGCCGCGTACAGCTGGCCGCGGGCGAAATCTTCGTCGCGACCGGCCGGCGCGGCCATGTTGCGCAGCGCGCCCCCTTCCTGGTCGAAACCCGCTACGGCACCCTGCGGGCGCTGGGCACGCGCTTCAACGTGCGGCTGCTGGAGACCGGCTGCCGCGTCGCCGTATTCGAAGGCGCGGTGGAGGTGCAGGCGGCCGATGCCGGGCCCCTGGTCCTGCCAGCCGGCCGCATGCTGGAGTTTTCCAGCCGGGAGATCGGCGCTCCCCGGCCCGCCAACGAAAGCGAGCACGCCTGGACCGATGGCATGCTGATTGCCAGCGGCATGCGCCTGCAAGACTTTGTGGCCGAACTCGGGCGCTACCGGCGCGGCGTGCTTGCCTGCGACCCGGCAATCGCCGGCCTGCGCATCTCGGGCTCCTACCCGCTCGACGATACCGACCGTGTGCTGCAAGCGGTCAGTGCCGCCATGCCGGTCAGGGTGCAGTACTTCACGCGCTACTGGGCCACCTTGCGTCCGGTGAGCTGATTTTCGATCTCGCGGGACATACAGTGAAGAAGGCATTTTTTTCACTTATCCGTCCAAGGCATTCCGCATGAACCAGTCAGACCGCAACAATACCCCCGCCTCCCATCCCCGCCTGCGCCGCGGCGTGCTCGCCCTGGCCCAGGGCCTGGCGCTTGGCCTGCTGGCCGCAGCCGGCAGCGCGCAGGGCGCCGAACCGCCCGCCCAGGCCCAGGCCGCAGCCCGCAAGGCGTACGCGATCCCGGCCGGCGGGCTGGAAGGCGTCCTCAACCGCTTTGGCCGCGAATCCGGCACCCTGCTGTCCTTCCCCGCCGCGCTGACGGCGGGCCTGCACAGCGAAGGCTTGAACGGCAGCTACACGGTGCCGGAAGCCCTGCAGCAACTGCTGCGCGGCACCGGCCTTGCGCCAGCCGCCCAGGGCAACGGCAGCTACACGCTGGTCAAGCGCAGCGAGGCCTCGCACGCCGCGGCGGAAGCCACGATGCCCCAGGTCACGGTCAACGGCGTGGCGGAATCCGCCACCGGCCCCGCCGGCGGCTATGCGGCGAAGCGCAGCGCAAGCGCCACCAAGACCGATACCCCGATCATCGAAACCCCGCAGGCCATAGCCATCATCACCGCCGAGCAGCTGGCCGTCCTCAAACCGACCAGCCTCGGCGCGGCCGTCGCCTACACGCCGGGCATCGTGGCCGATGCCGGGTACAGCAATTCCTTCGACGTGTTCTACAGCCGCGGCTTTCGCCTGTCCGACAGCAGCGGCGGCATTTACCGCGACGGCTTGAAATTCGGCGGCGCCGGCTGGGCATCCGGCCAGCAGGAACCCTACGGCCTGGAGCGCATCGAGCTGATCAAGGGCGCTGCGTCCGTGCTGTATGGCGCCGCGGCGCCGGGCGGCGTCTTGAATACCGTGACCAAACGCCCGGGCGCCGACATGGTGAACGAGGTGCGCGCCTCGGGCGGCACGTTCGGCCGGCGCGAGCTGGCGGCCGACCTGGGCGGCGCCATGGGCGGCGAGTGGAGCTGGCGCGTCACCGGCGTGGCGCGCAACGACGGCACCCAGATCGACTACATCCCCAACAATGCCCGCTACTTCGCCCCGGCCCTGAAATGGCAGCCTTCCGCCGCCACCTCGCTCACCCTGATGGCCTACCTGCACGAGCGCCGCACCGCCTACCAGTACCCGCTGCCGGCCGAAGGCACGCTGCTGGCCAGCCCTTACGGCCGGCTGCCGCGCGGCCGCTTCGTCGGCGAGCCAGGCTTCGACCGCCAGGATGCGCGCCAGCACGGCCTGTCTTACTTGTTCGAGCACGCATTCTCCGGGCAGACGCGCCTGCGCCATGGTGTGCGCTACGTTGAATCGAAAAACCATGTGCTGTTCACCGGGCTGGATGGTGCCGACGAAAGCAACCCGCGCCTGCAATACCGCACCGCCTACGACGAATGGGAGCGCACCTCGGGCATCAGCAGCGATACCTCGATCGAGCACCGCTGGAACGCCGGCGGCCTGGCGCACACCACGCTGGCCGGCATCGACTACGCACGCCACAAGCCGGAAAGCGAATGGTCCTTCGCCGGCATCGCCTCCCTCGACATCTTCGCGCCGGTCTATGGCGCCAAGCCAGGCGAGATGACGCAGGTAGCGCAGTATTCGACGCGCGCCGAGGCCACTCGTACCGGCCTGTATGTCCAGGACCAGATGAAGCTCGGCGAACGCTGGGTCTTCCTGCTCGGCGGGCGCCACGATTGGGCACGCGACGCCAGCTCGCTGCTGGCCGGCGCACCCAAATGGTCGGGCGAATCGAGCGAAGCATTCACCGGCCGCGCCGGCGCCGTGTATCTTGCCCAAAACGGTCTGGCCCCGTTCGCCAGCTTCAGCCAGTCGTTCGAACCGCAAAGCGGCACCGACGCCGCCGGCACCCGCTTCAAGCCGACCCGCGGCGAGCAGGTCGAGTTCGGCCTGCGCTGGCAGGTGCCGGACACCGGGCTGCTGCTGTCGGCCAGCGCCTACCGCCTGACCCAGCAGAACCTCGTCACCAGCGATCCGCGCCAGCCCGCCTTGCGCCTGCAGACCGGCGAAGTGCGCGCCGACGGCGTCGAGCTGGAAGCCAAGGGCCGCGTGAACCAGCATGTGAACGTGATCGCCTCGTACGCCTACACCGATGCCCACACCACCAGGAGTTTGCGTCCAAACGATATCGGCATGCGCCAGCCTTCCATGCCGATGCACCAGGCCGCGCTGTGGGGCGACGTCTCGCTGGCGGCAGTGGGCCTGGGCGGCATGAAAGCGGGCCTTGGCGCGCGCTATACCGGCACCACCATCGACGTGCGCGGCAGCGGCGCCAAGGTGCCCGCCAATACCGTGCTCGACGCGCTGCTGGGATACGAGGCCGGCCAATGGCACGCTTCGCTCAACTTCTCCAACCTGGCGAACCGCGGCACGCTGTCCTGCAGCTACGGCAGCTGCGCCTACGGCGAGGGTCGCCGCGTGACCGCGACCGTCGGCTATCTCTGGTAAGCCGCCATGCGTGCCTGGCTTGTCATCGCGCACCGTTACTTCGGCCTGGTGCTGGCCGGCTTCCTGCTGCTGGCCGGCGCCACGGGCAGCCTGCTGGCCTGGTACGAGGAGCTCGACGCCGCCGTCAACCCGGCGCTGTTCCGGGTACAGCCGCCGGAGCCGGGCGCGCGGCCGCTCGACCCGCTGCGGCTGCGCGAGGCGGTGGCGGCGCATTACCCCGATGCCCGCGTCGACTTCGTGCCGCTCCTTCAGGTGCCCGGGCATGCGCCGTATTTCCTGCTTGCGCCCAAGCCGGGCAAGCAGCTGGTGGATGACCAGGTCTTCGTCAACCCTTACAACGGCGCGGTGCTCGGGGCGCGCAGGTGGGGCGACATCGGCCAGGGCAAGACCAACCTGCTGCCCTTCATCTACCGCCTGCATTTCTCGCTCGCGCTGGACACGGTGGGTCCCCTGGTGCTTGGCCTGGTCGCACTGCTGTGGACGGTGGACTGTTTCATCGGCGCCTACCTGACCTTGCCGCCCAGGCGCTGCGGCGCGCCGCCTGCGACCGGCAAAGCGTGGCTGGCGCGCTGGTGGCCGGCCTGGAAAGTGCGCTGGAATGGTGGCAGCTACAAGCTGAATTTCGACCTGCACCGCGCCGGCGGCCTGTGGCCATGGGCCATGCTGTTCATCCTGGCCTGGAGCAGCGTCGCCTTCAACCTGGGCGAAGTCTACCAGCCGGTCATGCGCACGCTGTTTGCGCACCAGCCGACCGACGAGGCAATGCCGAGGCGCACGGTGCCGCAGGCGCAGCCCGGCATGTCCTGGGAAGCGGCGCTCGCCACCGGCCGCCGCCTGATCGCATCCGAAGCGCGGGCGCACGGCGCCAGCGTGGTGGAGGAAACCCTGCTGCGCTACGACCCGCACAGCGCCACCTTCCGTTACATGGTCAAGAGCAGCGCCGATATCCGCGACCGTATTGGCAGCACCTCCGTGGTGTTCGATGCCAACACCGGCTACCCTTACTACTTCTGGTGGCCGACCGGTGCCGCCGCCGGCGACACCATCCGCACCTGGCTCACCAGCCTGCACCTGGCTGCGCTGTGGGGCGTGCCCTTCAAGATCTTCATGTGCCTGCTTGGCCTGGCGGTAGCGATGCTGTCGGCAACCGGCATCGTGATCTGGTCGCGCAAGCGCGCCGCGCGCTACGCCGCATCGCCTGCCTGGTACCGCCGATTTGCACGGAATTGAGCTTTGCATCTAAGATGTCCTTGCTATGCTCAACATCGGATTCGTCCTGCCGCAAGGCTTCCAAATCATGGGACTGGCCGCCGCATCCGCCTTTGAACTGGCGAATACGACGGCCGGCTCCCGCCTGTACGGCATCGGACTCTTCTCCGAAGCCGGTGGCCCGGTCGCGAACTCTTTCGGCGCCTCCGTCGATACCCGGTCCCTGGCCCGGCGCCGGCTCGATACCCTGATCGTCTGCGGCCTGGTCGCGCCCGCGCCAACCAGTTCGAAGCTGCTGGCCCGGCTGCGCGCCGCCGCCAGGATGGCCCGCCGCACCGCCTCGGTCTGCACCGGCACCTTCCTGCTTGGCGAGGCCGGACTGCTGGACGGCCGGCGCGTGACGACACACTGGATGTTCGCCCGCGAGCTGCAGGAACGGTTCCCCGCCGCCCAGGTCGACGCCGACCGCATCTTCGTCAACGATGGCACGCTGTGGACTTCCGCCGGCATGAGCGCCGGCATTGACCTGGCGCTGGGGATGGTGGAAGCCGACTTTGGCGCCGAGCTGGCCGCGGCCGTGGCGAAGAAGCTGGTGGTCTACCACCGTCGCGCCGGCGGCCAGTCGCAGCACTCCGCGATGCTGGAACTGGGCGCCACCTCCGACCGTATCCAGCGCGTGCTCGTGTATGCACGCAGCCACCTGTCCTCCCAACTGTCGGTGTCCGAACTGGCCGCGGTCGCCCACCTCAGCCCCCGCCAGTTCAGCCGCGCCTTCAGCATGGAGACCGGCCAGCCGCCGGCCAAGGCCATCGAGCGTCTGCGTGTGGAGGCCGCACGGCTGATGATCGAACAAAGCCGCCGTACGGTCGAGGAAGTCGCGGCCGAAACCGGCTTCAGCGATACCGAACGCATGCGGCGCGCCTTCCTGCGCGCTTTCGGCCAGCCGCCCCAGGCCCTGCGCCGGACGGCACGAATGTCCTGAAACGAGGGATTTAGGACATTTACGCCATCGGCCGCTGAGCCTATATTGGACGTATCCGTTTCCACAGATAAGGATCACCAATATGTCCGCGCTCAAGAAAACCTTTGCCGCCCTGGCGGCCGCCGGATCGCTTGCCGCCGCAGCCTGCGCCAGCGCCGCCCCGAATGAGGAAGTCAGCCTGGTCAAGGTCAGCCCCGAGATCACGCTGCGCCGCATGGTCGTCGGCACCCCGCATCCCAAAGGCGTGGTGCTGCTCCTGCACGGCTTCCCGGAAACGATGCTCACCTGGCGCAGCCTGTCGCTCGAACTTGGCAAGGACTATGAAGTCCACGCCTTCGACTGGCCCGGCTACGGCCAATCCTCGCGTCCGTGCGCCCACAAGTTTGCCTACGCACCGCGCGACTATGCGCAAGTATTGAAGGCCTACATCGAAGCCGCCGGCATCGACCGCTCCAGGCTCGTGATTTACGCCACGGACATCGGCGCCCTGCCCCCGCTGCTGCTTGCCCTCGACCAGCCCGATATCGCCAAACAGATCATCGTCGGCGATTTCGCACCGCTGGACCGGCCACAATACATGTCCGACCGCCTGCGCAGCCTGAAAGCGCCACAGACGGCCGAGGCGACCCGCGCGGCCATCAACCAGAACCGCAACGACATCCTGGAAAACGCCTTCCGCCGCGGGCTTGAAAGCAGCGAGCAATTCCCCATCCCGCAGCACGCCAGCGCCGACATGTACGCCGGCTGGTCGCAAGGCGCCATGACCACCGGCGACGCCTTTTACCACTACTACTCCCACTTCACCCGCGACCAGCAATTCTTCGAAGCCAACCTGGGGCGGCTGAAGGCCCTCGTCAGGATCGTGTGGGGCGAAAAGGATATCTACATTGACAAGAAGATGGGCGAGGAATTCGCCGCCAGGTCGGGCAAGCCGTTTGCCATCCTGCCAAGGCTTGGCCACTATCCCCACCTGCAGGACCCGCAAAGCACCGTCAGCGAGATCCGCGCCGCATTCGATTGAAGTTATTTACTTTGGTGATGACCAGCATTTCAAAATAAAAGTGGACGCTCGCCGCGCCGCGCAACATACTGAACCCGTCTCCTCTATTCTCCTCCAAGGAAATAGACTTCAGCCCGCAGCTTGCGGGCTTTTTTTTCGCCACGCCAGTGTGAGCGCCACGCCGAGCGCCGCCGCCACGTCGAGCATCACCCACAACAGGCCGCCGAAGCCTGGCCCGTCGCGCACGACGCAAGCAAGCAAAGCCAGGGACAGCAGGCAAACACCGGCCCACCGTAATCCGCGGCGGTAAGGCACCACTGCGCAATCGTGCCCCGTGACGTGGGCCCAGTGATCCGGCATCGCAAGTGCCAGGCAAGCGAAACCGCCATAGCTCGCCAGGCCCGCCGCGGCAAGAAGCATGGCCGCCATCATCGCTGCGGCTCCGCGGCAGGATATGCGGACAGGGCGGGGGCCGCCGACCGCACCTTCCCCGGCAGGCGGCGGACAGCCACCGCCGCGATCAGCGCCAGCACCAGCAACATGGCATCCATACCCGCCACGGACCACAGGCCGGACGACAGTGTGCGGACCGGATGATCCCCTGTCGTGACCCAGTTCAGCAGCACACTGCCCAGCGCCAGCGCGAAGATGGTTTGCACCTGCCCACGCCAGGCCGCGGCTGGCCTGCACCACGCGTGGATGAAGCAAGCGATCCAGGCAAGGTAGAAGGTCCATACTTCAAGCGCGGCACGCTCCTGCCCCGCAAAGCTCGATCCTGGCGGCAGCAGGCGGTTCGCTGCGAACATGGCAAGGGTGGCGACCATGATGCCGGTGATACTCCCCACGGTCAGGCCTTCCACCACGCGCACGCCAGCCAGGCCCTTTTTCAAATGCCGCGCGCGCCGTGCCTCCAGCCAGAACAGGAAGCCCGTCGCAATCAGGACGCAGCCCGACAAGCCGGCGCAGAAGTACAGCCAGCGCAAAGGCCAGTGCTCGAACTGGACGAAATGCATGCCCGAGATGAAGCGCTGCACGGTCATCACTGGCGCCGCCTCGAAGCGGTGCAGGATCTCGCCGGTGACCGCATCGAAGTAGATCTGGTCCAGGTTCATCGTGACATCGCGCGCATAGGAACGGCGCAGCTCGACGTAGCTGTTCGCGTCGCCCGGGTGGTAGACGCGCACGAAATACGGTTGCCCGCCCGCCCACGCTTGCTCGGCACGCGCCGCCATCGCATCGAGCGACGCCAGGGCGCCCGGCGCGTTGGCCCTGGCGCGGGTATAGCGTCCCATCGCTTCGGCGGTGTAGGCTTGCTTGTCGGCCGTGCCGCTGCCGTAGGCCAGCCAGTGCGCCTGTGGAAAGTAGATCGACATGAAGATGATCAGGCCGGACAGCGTGAGCACAAAGTGGAAAGGCAGCCCGATCACGCCCGTGAGGTTGTGCAGGTCCAGGCTGCTGCGCTGCAGCCGCTTGTGTGGCCGGAAGGTGAAGAACTGGCTGAATATCTTTTTGTGGATGACGACGCCCGACACCAGCAGCGCCAGCATCGCCATGGCGGCCAAGCCCACCAGCCATTTCCCCAGGTCGTTCCATTTCAGGTGCAGCCCGTAATGGAAGGGGAAGATGAAGCCCGTGCCGCCCAGCGTGCCCTGCTCCGGCACGAAAGTATGGCGCACCGGGTCGTACTGGCGGTAGGTGGTGTCACCCTTCTTTTCCCGGTACGAAAAGCGCACGACGGGCACGCGATCGGTCGGCAGGTCGATGCGCCACTGGCTCGCCTTGGCAGGCACCGCCGGGGCGACCTCGCTCGCAATGCGGTCGAGGGAGATGGGCGCGGCAGCCGGCGCAATGCGCGTGCCGGGCATCATCCAGCGGTCGATCTCGCGGTCGAATACGCTCAATGAGCCCATCCAGAAAATCGCGAACAACAAGCTGCCCAGCACCACGCCGGCCCAGGTGTGCAGTACGGCCATCGATTTGCCGAACGATAGCCGCTCCGCGCCCTTCACGCTGAATCCCCACAACAGCAATAGCAGGTAGGCCGCAAAGCCGAGCATCGCCGCCAGTACCACCGCCTCCGCGCGCGCCAATCCAAGTCCGGCCAGCACCGCCGCCGCCGCGGCGACAGCCAGCGCAGCCAGCCCGTAACCGCCGCACACGGTGCCCAGCACGCGCAGGAGGATGGCAAATGGCGCTTTCATCAGAACCCGAGCGAATAGCCCACCGTCAAGGTACGCCCACGGCCCGCGAAGTAGCGTGCCGGTTCAACCAAGGCACTCTGCGAGTAATACGTGATGTACTGGCGGTCGAACAGGTTGGCCACGCCCAGGCGCAGCTCGCCCTTTGGCAGTTTGTAGTTCAGGGAAGCGTCAGCCAGCGTATAGCCGCTGAATTCCTTGGCCGGGTCGTCGAACGACTGGCTGAACGCGTGCTGCAGCTGGACGAAGGACGACAGTTTCTGGCCCCAGTTCGCGGACCAGCTGGCGACCAGGCGGTTGGGCGCCACGTTCAGGCCGTCCAGCTTCGCATTCAGGCTGCCGTTGTTGTCGCTGTCGTAGCGGCCCTTGGTGTAAGCGTAAGACAGGCGGGCGCCGTGCTCCTTGGTGAAGCGGTAACCGGCGCTGGCCTCGACGCCTTTCAGGCGGGTCTTCTCGCGCGACATCATGAATACGCCATTGACCGGCACCACACGCGCACCAAAATCGGAGTCCGACTGGAAGTAGCTGGCGTCGAGCTCCCATGCGCCTTTGCGCACGCGCGTGCCCAGCTCAATGCCATCGGTCAGGATAGGCTCGAGCGCGCGCATGCTGCCAACGCTCTGTCCCGGCGTATTGATCGAACGCAGCGCACGCCCGATGTCCGGCAAACCGAAGCCTTCCGAATAGTTGGCGTACACGTTCACATCGCTCGACGGACTGAACACGACGCCGGCATTGAACAGCGTTTCGTTGAACTTGATCTTGCCACCTTCGACGAAGGTATTCTTGTACGCGGCCAGGGTACGGTAGCTGCCCACCTCCAGGTCTGCGTTTTCCTTGCGCACGCCTGCGTGCAAGGTCAGTTGCTCGAACAGCTTGTACTCGCCCTGCGTAAACAGCGAGACATTGCGGTATTTCGACTCCGGCACAAAGGTGCGGCCGGTCAAATACATATCCTGCTTGCCTTCATCAACCAGCGTATCGAAGCCGAGGGTCAGCTTCAGGCGGCCATCGAGCAAGCTGGATTTGGTCAAACCCACCTTGCTGCCGTACTTGGATGCGACAGCGCGCGACTGGTCGAACAGCGTGCCGCGCGGCGCGATCGTCACATCCTGGAAAGTCGCCGAATTATCCGCCCCGAACAGGCCCTCGAACTCCTGGTTGAACACCATGGCCGACAATTCCATGCCCGCCAGGTTGCTGTGGCTGTATGAGAGGCTGGAAGTCCAGACGTCGTTCCAGGCAGGCTTGCCCGGTGGCGTGCCTTCGGCCGATGTCGACGGGATGCCAAGCTGGCGGTTGCCCGCCACGCCCACATAACTGGCCTTGGACTTGATCTTGTAGCGGTTGATGGACAGCTGCAGGCGCTGCGCGTCGTCCAGCCAGTATCCAAGCTTGGCCAGCACATCGTAGCTACGCGAATCCTGCAGGTCGCCCTGCGTGACGTCAACGCCGATCGGCCTGCCCTCGCCGTCCAGGTGCTGGCCCTGGTTCTCATAAGCGACGGCCAAGAGGTAATCGAGCTTGTCGCCACGGCCGCTCAAGCGATAGCTGCCCTTGTAACCCTGCGTGTCGGAACTGATGTCGGACGTTGGCATCGTCATCTGCACGCTGGCGTGCTGGCTGAAGCTGCCCTTGTCCGGCCGCCGCGTGATGATATTGATCGTGCCCCCAGTCGCTCCCAGGCCGTTGACCGCATTGGGCCCCTGGATGATTTCGATGCGCTCCACCATCGAATAATCGATGGTGTGCGCCTCGCGGCCGGTGGGCCGCACCGGGTTCGATTGCGGCACACCGTCGATCAGGATCAGCGGCGTACGTCCACGCAGCGTTTCACCCGAACCGTTCATCTTGCCGCGGCTCGGCGTATAGGAAGGGAGCAGGTTGCTCAGGGCGTCGGACGAATTGCCCGAAATGGCCAGCTGCCGCTCGATGTCCTCCTTCCTGAGGACGACAATGGTTTGCGGCGCCTTGTCCGCTTCGATGTTCGAGCGGGATGCCGAGACGACCACCGTCTCCATGACCGCTTCACTGGCGCCCGCGCTCCATGGCGCCGCGATGGCCAGCAGCAGCGCTGCAGCAAGTGGATTAAGTTTGAATGGCGTGACCTTGGACAACTGCACTACGACCTCCCCGTTGGGTTATTTGCGGCAGGGGCTGGCGAGCGTCGTCTCGGGAGTGCGCTTGGCTGGCTGGATGAGAATAATTCTCATTATGAATTATTTCTTGCTTGATAGTCAACCAGCGGCAAAGCTGAAATGCGCGTTAATATGCTTGGCACACCAGGCATTCCGACCTGGTGCCACAGGAGATATCAACATGAAGAAAGCAATCCAAGGCATTGCGGCAGCCCTGCTCGCCTTCAGCATCGCCGGTCCCGCCCTCGCGGCAAGCGAGGTCTATTTGCTCGGCACGCTGTACAAACGGCACGAACAAGTGCCCGCTTACGACGTCCAAACGCTGGTGAACATCGTCCAGAAAGTATCGCCCGATGTCATGGTGCTGGACGTCACGCCTGAAGAACTGCGCAAGCGTACCGTCTTCCCCGGCAAGATCGAATACACCACCGGCATTTTCCCGCTGCTGGAACACCGCAATATCATCACCTACCCCGCCGAGCCGGCCGAGCCGATGTTCAGCGAAATCGTCGAAGCGGTGAAAGGCAGGTTGCAGCAATTCGACAAGGAACAGCCTGCGCTATCCGCCAGCTTCAAACGCACCGAAAAGAATATGTACGCCGTGCTCGGCAAGCACTGGACTTCCGCCGCGCGTGTGCAGGACGAAGTCACCGGCGAAATGATCGATGCCGCCGCCCGGCTGCAAGCCGAGATCGTCGGCCCCGTGATGAAAGACGCCGACGAACGCTGGGACCGTCACACGGCCGACATGGTGAAGCGCGCGGTCAGCGAGCACCCCGGCAAACGCGTACTGGTACTGACCGGCATCCGCAACCGGCCACTGGTGCAGCGGCATTTGAAGGCTGATCCGGCGATCAAGCTGGTTGATATGCCGGCCTGGCTGTCCCAGGCGGGGTTCTAACGACCGGACGACGCAGTCCTCGCATTTCAGAGCGTGCCTCTAACCGATCGCGGATTTGCGTCGTTCACCCGAGTTTGCCATGCGCGTCCACCAGTCTCCAACGAACCAATCAACGCAATGTTGACTTTTCGCTCGCCGCCTGCTGGGACTTTACTTCCCAGGTGATTCGAGGAAACGACGAACCGAGATCTAACTCGATAACTTCAAAAACGGCGTGCTGAAGCCGACTGCGGATCTTCTCCACCTATATCTGATGAGCTTGACCACGACAGTCCGCTTCAATAATCTTGGGGCGAGACTTGGATCGTTATGCCAAGTACGTGACCATTTTCAGCATAGGAACTTGAATGATTGATCTCAGCAAGCTGCCCGCCAAATCGGCTTTTGCTATCGTGATCGGCGCCGGTCTTGTCGCCCTGACAGGCGCAGGCATTTTGTATGCCATCGGTGAACCGATTACCATTGGCGGGAAGGAATACGCCTTTGGCACCAATAAAAAAAAGCTGGCCGAACTGCAAACACATCACCAAAACGTAATCCAAAAGCTGAACGAGGTCAGCGAGAAGCTATCAACAATTACTATCGAAAATGCTCAACTGAAGCAAACAATTGCCTCGCTACAGGCACAGCAAGACAAGGCTAGACAAGAGAACGTGCCGTGGTCCCCGGTGGCGGATGTGGACTTTGCCGAAGATGGCAGTTACTCGACGTCAGATGGAAGGCATGGGACGGGAAAATGGTCGGCTCCCGATAGTGAAATCACTCTCCGGTATGTAAGCAGCAAATCCGACGAGGTGGTGCTAATAACGAACATGGCGGAGCCTTATAACAAGATTCGGATTTCCCGAACCATGGGAATGGTCGCACATATGCCAAAACACGACTATAGCCTGCAATTGGAAGGCGAAGTTTACAGAACTGCCACTGTGCGAATCAATCGGCGCCCCAGGGCATGAAAACTATAAGAGAGGGAAGCGCGTGCTCCCCTCTCTTATAGTAGTGGCGACAAGAATTGATGATTAATTCCTCATCACGCACGTCTAGCTACTTGTTCGCTGTGTGGTTACGTAAGAAGCCCCTATGATTGCTCACAAGGGCTTGCTTACAAAGCGTAGTGAATTGGTAGGCCCTCCCGGAGTCGAACCGGGCACCAAAGGATTATGAGTCCTCTGCTCTAACCAAGCATGAGCTAAGGGCCCTGAGAACCCGGCAGTATCGGGGCTGGGCCCCGAACCGTCAAGTATTAGTTACCTTCCAGGAAACTCTTCAGCTTGTCGGAGCGGGAAGGATGGCGCAGCTTGCGCAGGGCCTTGGCTTCGATCTGGCGGATACGTTCGCGGGTCACGTCGAACTGTTTGCCGACCTCTTCCAGCGTGTGGTCGGTGGACATTTCGATACCGAAGCGCATGCGCAGCACCTTGGCTTCGCGCGGGGTCAGCGAGTCGAGCACATCCTTCACCACACCGCGCATCGAGGCATGCAGCGCCGCGTCCGAAGGCGCCAGCGTGTTGTTGTCCTCGATGAAGTCGCCCAGATGGGAATCGTCGTCGTCGCCGATCGGCGTTTCCATCGAGATCGGCTCCTTGGCGATCTTCATGATCTTGCGGATCTTATCCTCTGGCATTTCCATCTTGATCGCCAGGGTTGCCGGATCCGGCTCGGC
>CAMLRG010000084.1 GCA_946482335.1 uncultured Duganella sp.
GGATCTGACTTCACGGCGGCAGCCGCACCTTCGAGGGCGACCTGGCCGCGATCCGGGCGCAGCTCAAGGATGAAGGAAAAGTAGCGTTCCCGGTCAACGTCGACATCTTCGATGAACACGGCACGCTGGCAGCACAAGTACAGGTGGACTGGTACCTCTCCGCCAAACGCTAACGAACACAGATACTGGAAAGCTTAAAATGAGCAAACAACTGCAAGACGCATACATCGTCGCCGCAACCCGCACCCCGATCGGCAAGGCGCCGCGCGGCATGTTCAGCAAGACCCGCCCGGACGACCTGCTGGTCGCCGCCATCCGCGGCGCCATGGCCGCCGTGCCTAACCTGGACCCGGCACTGATCGTCGACGCCATCGTCGGCTGCTCCTTCCCGGAAGCGGAACAGGGCTTCAACATCGCCCGTAACTCCGTGGTGCTGGCAGGCCTGCCGAACACCGTGGGCGGCGTAACCGTCAACCGTTACTGCGCTTCGGGCATCACCGCCCTGGCCATGGCTGCGGACCGCATCCGCGTTGGCGAAGCCGACGTGATGATCGCCGGTGGCGTGGAGTCGATGTCCATGGTGCCGATGATGGGCCACCACCCATCGATCAACATGGACACCTTCAAGGACGAGAACGTGGGCCTGGCCTACGGCATGGGCCTGACCGCCGAGAAGGTGGCACAGCAGTGGAAGGTGAGCCGCGAAGACCAGGACGCCTTCGGCCTGGAATCGCACCGCAAGGCGATCGCCGCCCAGCAGGCTGGCTTCTTCAAGGACGAGATCACCCCGGTCGAAATCATCACCCGCACCCCTGACCTGCGCACCGGCGAGATCAAGGTCGGCAAGCGCACCGTGGACCTGGACGAAGGCGCCCGCGCCGACGCCTCCCTGGAAGGCATGGCCAAGCTGAAGCCGGTGTTCGCCGCCAAGGGCACCGTGACCGCCGCGACCTCGTCGCAGATGTCCGACGGCGCCGGCGCGCTGATCGTGGTGTCCGAGAAGATCCTGAAGGAGCACAACCTGACCCCGCTGGCCAAGTTCTCCTCCTTCGCCGTACGCGGCGTGCCGCCGGAGATCATGGGCATCGGTCCTAAGGTCGCCATCCCAGCCGCCTGCGCAGCTGCCGGCATCACGCAGGACCAGCTGGACTGGATCGAACTGAACGAAGCATTCGCCGCCCAGGCACTGGCCGTGATCCGCGACCTGAACCTGGACACCAGCAAAGTGAACCCGATGGGCGGCGCGATCGCCCTGGGCCACCCGCTGGGCGCCACCGGCGCTATCCGCGCCGCGACCGTGGTGCACGCCCTGCGCCGCAACCAGCTCAAGTACGGCATGGTGACGATGTGCGTCGGTGCCGGCATGGGTGCCGCAGGCATCATCGAGCGCGTATAATCCGCGCGACACGATCAGCAAGGCGGGTCCAAAAGGCCCGCCTTTTTCATATCCACAGGCCGGCGGGCAGTGGGTGTCAGACCCTTGGGTCTGACACCGGTTTGCCGGTTTTGGAAAAGGGAGACAAAGACCAATGGCAATCCTCACCAGCAAGGCCGCCGGCATCCTGACCATCGAATTCGACCGCCTGGACCGCAAGAATGCGATCACCTCCGCCATGTACCAGACCATGGCCGACACCATCAACGCCGCCGAGACCGATGCGGAAGTGCGCGCCATCCTCATCACCGGGAAGCCCGAGATTTTCACCGCCGGCAACGACCTGGCCGACTTCGCGGCCACCACCGCCGCCAACGACGGTGTCGCCTTCTCCGACCGTCCCGTGATCCAGTTCATGAAGGCCCTGTTCAACAGCACCAAGCCAGTCGTGGCAGCCGTGAACGGCGCCGCCATTGGCATCGGCACCACCATGCTGATGCACTGCGACCTGGTGTACGCCGCCGACAACGCCAAGTTCTCCGTGCCTTTCGCCGCCCTCGGCCTGTGCCCCGAATTCGGCTCCAGCATGCTGCTGCCGGCCAACGGCGGCCACGCCCGCGCGGCGGAAAAGCTGATGCTGGGCGAACCATTCTCCGCGCAGGAAGCCTACGACATGGGCCTGATCTCCAGGCTGCTGCCGGCTGACCAGGTGCTGGCACATGCCCAGGCCCAAGCGGCCAAGCTGGTGGCACTGCCTGCCGAGTCGATCCGCCAGACCAAGCGCCTGATGAAGGCCGGCCGCGAAGCGCTGAAGGCCCACATCGACGTCGAAAGCGCGCAGTTCGGCGCCATGCTGACCGGCCCGGAAGCCAAGGAAGCGTTCACCGCCTTCTTCGAAAAGCGCAAGCCGGACTTCAGCAAGTTCGCCTAAGCTCGCAACAGACGCTATCCGCGCCGCGACCGGCCGCGTGTCATCCGCGCGACGCCGCGATCGCGCACCACACAGGCGGGCCGCACGGCCCGCCTTCTTTTTCACCACAAACCGGTTGACCGCCGGCCCGGATCTGACTACCATACCTAAAAAATGACAACGTTGGACAAATTGAGCGCGACAGCGCCGCAGTCCAGGAGACGGAGGAGCAGTGTCCACCATTCATGACGTGGCCGAGAAGGCCGGCGTATCGATCAAGACGGTATCGCGGGTGATGAACGATCCCGCTTCGGTGTCGCTCAAGACCCGCAGCCGCATCGAACAGGCGATGCAGCTGCTCGATTTCGCGCCCTCGGCGGCGGCGCGCAGCATGCGCGGCCGGCCGACCGACCTGGTCGCCGTGATCGCCGAGCATCTGACCACCACGCCGGATTCTTCCGAAATCATCAAAGGCATCCAGTCCGTCTGCGAACAGCTGGGGAAAATGCTGCTGATCGGCGAAACAGGCGGCAGCGCGGCCACGGCCAACCGCCTGGTGGCCGATATGCGCGCCCGGCGCGTCGAGGCGATCATGTATGCCACGCCGTTCCACGCACCGGTCTCGCTGGAGCCGATATTCGGCGCCACGCCTGCCGTGCTGGCGAACTGTTTCGAGACGCCCGCGCGCTTCCCGCAAATCGTGCCGGACGACGAGGGCGGCGGTCATGCGGCCGCCGAACTGGTGCTGCGCGCCGGCCACCGCAAGATCGCTTTCCTGCAGCTGATTCCGGGCATGGTGGCGACCGAATTGCGCTTGCAGGGCTTCCTGCGCGCCCTGCGCGAGCACGGCGTGACGCCCCATGAGGAATGGCTGCTGCACGGTGCCGCGCCGATCCCGGACGCGGAATTCAGCCACCTGCGCGAAGCCATCGACCGCCTGTTCGCCAAGGCCGAGCGGCCCACCGCCATCCTGTGCGGCAACGACAAGATGGCGATGCGCGTGATCTTCATCCTGCAGCATCGCGGCTTGCGCGTGCCGGAGGACGTCTCGGTGGTGGGTTTCGACGACTTCCGCCTGATTTCCGAAGCGCTCGACCCGGCGCTGACCACGGTGGCGCTGCCCTACCGCGAGATGGGCGCGCTGGCGGCGCGCCAGGCCTTCAGCAGCGGGCCGCTGGCGCCGGCAACGGTGCGCGTGCCCTGCCTGCCGGTGGCGCGCGGCACGGTCGCCAAACCGGCCCGCCGGAGCCGTGCATGAGATTCGCGCTGACAGCCTTGCTGGCGGCGCTGGCGCTGCCGTGCGCCGCCGAGCCGGTCACCATCCGCATGTGGCGCCATGACACGGCCGACGCGGAAATGGCGGCGGGCCGGGCCAGCGTGGCGCGCTTCAACGCCAGCCAGTCCAGGTGGAAGGTGGTGGTGGAAAGCATGCCTCAGGTGACCTACACCGAATCGATCACGGCGGCCTCGATGGCCGGCCAGCTGCCCTGCGTGCTGGCGATCGACCAGCCGACGGTGCCCAACTTCGCCTGGGCCGGCCATGTGCGGGCACTGGACGGCCTGCTGCCGCAGGCCGACGTGGCCCGCCTGCTGCCGGGCGGTCGCGGCACCTACAAGGGAAAGCTGTACAGCGTGGGCCAGTTCGACGTGGCGCTGGCGCTGTTTTCGCGCCGCTCGCAATTGCGCGCCCTCGGCGTGCGCGAGGCCAGCATGGCGCAGCCCTATACCGCGCAGGAATTCCGCGACATCCTGCGCAAGGTCAAGCGCCAGGGCCGTTTCCGCTACCCGCTCGACATCAATGGGCGCTCGAAAGGCGAGTGGCAGAGCTATGCCTTCTCGCCCTGGCTGCAGAGCGCTGGTGCCGACCTGCTGGACCGGACCAGCTACCTGCGCGTGGACGGCATCCTGAACAGTCCCGCCGCGCTGGGCGTGGCGCATTATTACGCCAGCCTGTTCAAGGACAAGCTGGCCGAGCGCAACCCGGCCGACGACCGCGCTTTCGAACAGGAGCGTGCGCTGTTCCACTACACGGGATCGTGGAAGGCCGCCGACTATGAGCGCCTGTTCGGCGCCGACCTGGCGGTGATGCCGCCGCCCGACTTCGGCCGTGGTCCGCGCATCGGCGCCGGCTCCTGGCAGTGGGCCATCTCGCGCGATTGCCCGACACCGGACGGTGCGGCCGCCTTCCTGGCCCATATGATCAGCACCGGCGAGATGGCTGAGCTGTCGCGCGCCACCGGGCTGGTGCCGGTGAGCCGCGAAGCGGCCGCGCTGACCAGGCATTACCGCGAAGGAGGGGACTGGCGCCTGTTCTTCGATTTTGCCCAGCGCTACGGGGTGCCGCGTCCGGCAACGCCGGCGTATCCCGCCGTCTCGGCCGCGTTCGAAAAGGCGCTGGCGGGCCTGCGTGGCGGCCAGGAACCGGCCGAGGCGATGGACGAAGCGGTGGAAGCCATCGAACAGAATATCGCCCGCAACAACGGTTACGGGTTCACCTTGTCCAGCGCGCGGAGGCAGCCATGAAGCAACGATTGGGACAGGACAGCCTGTTTGCGGTGGGTTCCTTCGCGGCCCCCGCCATGCTGCTGTTCGCCGCCTTCATCATCCTGCCGCTGCTGCTGGCGGCGGGTGCCACGCTGACCAATATGCGCCTGGTGTCGCCGGAGGGCACGCGCTTCACGGGTCTGGACAATTACGCGCGCCTGCTGTCGGTGCAAGTGGTGGCGGTGCCGGCGCGCGCGCCGCAAGCCGTGCAGGCCGACGGCGGCGGGCGCTTCCCGACTTGGCGCCAGCTGCGGCAGGAGCGGCCAGGCCTGGCGGGCTACCGCCCGGCGTTCAATGTTGAACTGGGCGGCACGCGCTATGTGCTGGCGGCGCGCGACCCGCTGTTCTACCGCTCCCTGCTCAACACCTTCCTGTTCGCGCTGCTGGTGCTGCCTTTGCAATGCGGGGCGGCGCTCGGCTTGGCGCTGCTGGTCAACCAGCGCATCCGCGGCCGCATTTTCTTCCGCACCGTGTACTTCGCGCCGGTGGTGACATCGATGGTGGTGGCTTCCATCGTCTGGGCCTTCATGCTGAATACCGACCGCGGCCTGGTCAACGAGCTGCTGCGCGGCGTGCTGGGCGACCCGAACGCCGGCCCGGACTGGCTGGGTGAGCCGGCCTATGCCCTGCCGGCCATCGCCGTGATGTCGGCCTGGCAGGGCGCCGGCTTCCAGATGCTGGTATTCCTGGCCGGGCTGCAATCGATCCCGACGGAGCAATACGAAGCGGCCACGCTGATGGGCGCCAACGCCTGGCAGCGCTTCGTGCACGTGACCTTGCCGGGCTTGCGCAACACCCTGGTGTTCGTGCTGGTGTCGACCACGCTGCTGGCATTCGGCCTGTTCACCCAGGTCGACGTAATGACTGGGGGCGGGCCGCTCGATTCCACTTCGACCGTGGTGTACCACGCGGTGCGCACCGGTTTCCGTGAGCAGGACATCGGCTACGGTTCCACCATCACCCTGGTGTTCTTCATGATCGTGCTGGCCATGACCCTGGTGCAGCGCATGCTTGCGCCGAAAGGAGGGGTACGATGAATCAAGCGCTGTCCGATGCGCTGCGCAAGGCGCTGTTGCTGGCGCTGATGGGCGCCCTCGGCGTCGTGTTTGCGACGCCGCTGGTCTTCATGTTCGTCTCTTCGTTCAAGGGCGACACGGCAATCTTTGCCAACCTGACGCAGCTCTCGTCCTATCTGCCGGACGCCAGCTGGTCGCTGGACAATTACCGCGCGATTTTCCGCAACAGCGACCTGCCGGGCTTCCTGCTCAACTCGACCATCATCGCCGCGTGCTCGGTGGTGGGCGGGGTGCTGCTCAACAGCATGCTGGCCTTCGCCCTGGCGCGCATGCGCTGGGGCGGCAAGGACCTGGTGCTGGGCGTGGTGGTGGCGCTGGTCATCGTGCCGTTCGAAGTGATCGCCATCCCCCTGCTGTCGCTGGTGGCGCGCCTGCCCTGGCCGGGCATCGAAGACGGCATGCTGGCCTGGCACAGCGGCTGGTTCAACAGCCTGCACGTGCAGATCATCCCTTTCCTGGCCAACGCCCTGTGCGTGTTCCTGTTCTACCAGTTCTTCCGCGACATCCCGTACGAACTGGACGAAGCGGCCAAAATGGATGGCGCCGGCCCCTGGACGGTCTACCTGCGCATCATCATGCCCAATAGCGGTCCGGTCATCGCCACCGCCTCGATCGTCCTGTTCATCGCTGCCTGGAACCAGTACCTGTGGCCCATCATGGTGATCCAGGGCGAAGCGTACCGGCCGGTCCAGCCGGGCATCCAGCAGTTCTTCGGACGCACCAATTCGTGGGGCCAGATCATGGCCTACGCATCGGTGATCACCCTTCCCGTGCTGGCAGTGTTCCTGGCATTCCAGCGCCAGTTCGTCGCCTCGGTGGCCGGCACGGGCATCAAAGGCTAACCCACATATCAGGATCATGACCCTCAAACTCGACGACAAATATATCTGGGACTTCTGGCATTACGCGGAAGACGGCGTGCAGCACCTGTTCTTCCTGCAAGCCGACCGCTCCATCGGCAATCCCGACCTGCGCCACTGGAACGTGTCGATCGGCCATGCCGTATCGACCGACCTGCGTGACTGGACCGTGAAGGGAACGGTGTTCGGCCCCAGCGCATCCCCGGCCTGGGACGACTACACCACCTGGACCGGCTCGGTGCTCAAGGCCGAGGGGCGCTACCACCTGTTCTATACCGGCACCTGCCGCGCCGAGAACGGTTTGCGCCAGCGCATCGGCCATGCCGTGGCCGACGCCATCGACGGGCCGTGGCAGCGCGTGGGCAATGGCCTGGCGCTGGATCTGGACCAGCGCTATTACGAGGAATACGAAGACGGCGGCTGGCATGACCGGGCGCTGCGCGACCCTTATGTGCTGCCGGAGAAAATCGGCGGCAAATACCACATGTTCTTCACGGCGCGCCGCAAGGATGGGGAAAAGTTCGCGCGCGGCGTGATCGGCCATGCGGTATCGGACGACCTGACGGCATGGGAGGCGACCGCGCCGGTATACCAGGGCGGCCATTACGGCCAGCTCGAAGTGCCGCAAGTGTTCGAGCGCGACGGCCAATGGTTCTGCACCTTCTGCAATATCCGTGAGCACTGGACCCAGGCCTTGCGCGAACAGCATGGCGGCGGCGTGTCCGGCACCTCCTACCTGGTGGCCAGCGATCCGCTCGGGCCATGGCAGCCGGCCGGGCAATTCCTCGATGGCGACGTGCCATGCCGCCGCTATGCCGGCAAGATCCTGCGCGATCCGGTGACGGGCGAAGACTGCCTGCTGGCATTCGAGGATACCGGCGAGGATGGGCGCTTTGTGGGCCGGATCGGCGACCCGATCCCATTGGTGAGGCGCGACGGCCGCTACGCAATCGCGCCTTTTGCCGGCCCAAAATGACAACGGTGGACAAAATTAAAACCAAGGAGACATCATGAGGACTGGACACTACGGCGCGGGCGCGCGCCGGCTGGCCAAGGGCGCTGTCGGCGTGCTGGGCGCGCTGGCGCTGGCGGGCTGCGGCGGGGCGGTCGTTGCGCCGGGGGCACCCGGTGGGGCGAGCGATAATCCGCCGGCGGCGGCAACGCCGGCGCAGCCGGCCGGCATCGCCCATTGGCGCTTCGACGAAGGCCGCGGCGCCAAGGCACGCGAGGCCGTCAGCGGCCGCCAGGATGGCATCAATTTCGTTTTCAACCGCGCGCGCTTCAAGCCCAGCTCCGATCCGCTGTGGCGCCAGGCGCCCGCTTGCATATCGGGCGGCTGCCTGCTGTTCGATGGTTATTCGACCGACCTGGCGGTGGCGGGCGTGGCCCCGGCGCAGGCCGCCCATGGCCTGACCTTGAGCGCCTGGGTGGCGCCGCACGCCTTCGAATGGGGCGATGGCGAGCGCTATTCGGCGGTGCTGAGCCAGTACGACGAGAAGGCGGGGCAGGGCTTCGTGTTTGGCGTGTACCGCTTCGGCAGCTGGGGCGTGAAGCTTGGCTTCGGCGGCAGCACGGCCGACCTGCGCGTGCGCGACCGCAAGCTGCCCAAGGACCAGTGGTCGCACATCGCCGCCACCTGGGATCCGCTCTCGCGCACCGCGCGCCTGTTCCTCAATGGCGTCGAGGTGGCCAGCCGCACCATGCCGGCCGGCAGCACGCTGGCATTGCCGGCGCGCGGCCTGAGCGTGGGCCGCCATTCCGAGCCGCTGTCGACCGCCGGCGTCTTCCAGTTCAACACCTTCCATGGCTTGCTGGACGAGGTGCGCGTCGGCAGCGGTGCCGCCGATGCGGCCGCGCTGCATCGCATGCTGGCCGAGGATTTGCGCGCCCATGGCGGCAAGGCACCGCAGCCCGCCCAGGAGGACATGAAAGTCCCGCTGTCGGCCTTCGACGGCGACCGCTACCGCCCGCAATTCCACGCCATGCCCGATTCCGGCTGGATGAACGAGCCGCATGCACCGCTGTATTACAAGGGCCAGTACCACCTGTTCTTCCAGAAAAACCCCTTCGGCCCGTTCTGGCACCAGATCCATTGGGGCCACTGGACCAGTCCTGACATGGTGCACTGGCGCGAACTGCCGGTCGCGCTGGCGCCGGAGGACGACAGCCTGGCGCCGGACGGCATCTGGTCGGGCAGCGCGGCCTACCGGGAAGACGGCACGCCGGTTCTGTTCTTCACTGCCGGCAACGATTCGCAGCCGGTGCGCGAACGCACCGGCCTGGCTTTCCCGCAGGACGTGTCCGACCCCGAGCTGAAAGCCTGGACCAAGCATCCGGTGCCGGTCACGCAGCAGCAGCAGGGCGCCGGCTATACGGGCGACTTCCGCGATCCCTTCGTGTTCCGCGATGCGGCGGGCAAGCGCTGGTTCCAGCTGGTGGGTTCGCGCGTTCCCGGCGGCAGCGGCATGGCCATGGTGCACGAGTCGAAAGACTTGATCAACTGGACTTACCGCGGCCCGCTGTTCACCATCGATGCCGGCAAATACCCGGGTTTCGAGAAGACCTTCGAGCTGCCGGTGCTGCTGCCGCTTGGCAAAGGCAAGGATGGGCGCGAGCGCCACGTGTTCCTGAACGATATCGGCGCCCAGTGCTATTACTGGACCGGCGTGTTCGACCCCGACAGCGCCCGCTTCACGCCCGACAGCGAAGCGCCGCGCGTGTTCGACCTGGGGCAGGGCCACTTCTCCGGCCCGAGCGGCTTCGTCGATCCGCGCACCGGGCGCACCATCGTGATGTCGATCGCCCAGGGCGAACGCACCGCGCAGATCGACTGGGACGCCGGCTGGGCGCACAATGCCGGCCTGCCGGTCGAGATGTGGCTGGGCACGGACGGCGACCTGCGGCTGCGCCCGATCGATGAACTCAAGCGCCTGCGCCGGCCGGCCGTGCTGGCACTGCGCGACGTCAGCCCGGCGGCGGCCGCCAGCGCCCTGGCCGGCGTGGGCGGCGACGTGCTGGAGGTCGAGCTGGAACTGGCTCCTGCCCCCGGCGTGGCGGGCAAGCGCGGTCTGCTGCTGCGCAAGTCGCCCGATGGCGCGGAGCAGACCGCGCTCTATGCCGATACGGGCAGCGGCCGCTTCGAGATCGACCGCAGCCGCACCACGCTCGACCCGGACATGCGCTCCTTCGGCGTGCAGGGCGGCGCCTTCGACCTGCAAGGCGAACCCTTGCGCCTGCGCGTCTACCTCGACCGCTCGATGGTGGAAGCCTATGTCAACGACCGCAAGAGCCTGACCAGCCGCGTGTTCCCGGCACGCCTGGATGCGCTGGGCCTTGGCCTGCTGGCCGCGCCGGGCGACCGCGTGGTGTCGCTCACGGTGTGGCCGCTCAACAGCCTGACCGGCCAGCCGCCCGCGCCGGTGCAGCCGGCCGGCATCCAGTCCGACCCGGCACGGGCCTTCACCAGCGGGCTGCCCAACGGCGACTTTGCGCGCTGCGACCTGTCGGGCTGGAGCGCCAGCGATGGCCGTGCCTTCAGCGCCGCCGGCATCAGCCGCCAGGCGATGGCGGGCGGCACCGCCTACCACGCCAACCAGCGCATGCCGGACGCCTGCCACTTTGCCGGCGCCGGCGTGCCCGAGGGCGATGCCGCCACCGGCGCCATGCGGTCGGACAGCTTCGTGCTGGGCGGCGACGGCCGGATCAACTTCCTGATCTCGGGCGGCCGCGACAGCGAGCGGCTGTACCTGGCCCTGGTGCGCGCCAGCGACGGCAAGGAACTGTTCAAGGCCACCGGCATCGATTTCGAGCAGTACCAGCGCGTCTACTGGGATGCCTCGGCCCATGTGGGGGAAACGCTGTACCTGAAGGCGGTCGACCGCGCCACCGGCGGCCACCTGAACCTGGACAGCATCAACGTGCCGGTCGCACGGCTGGTGAACTAGGAGCTTGCCATGGCATCGATAGTGCTAGAAGACGTCGCCAAGACATATCCCGGAAAGGACGGCAGCCATATCCTGAAAGGCATCAGCTTCACCATCGAGGATGGCGAATTCGTGGTCCTGGTGGGGCCGTCGGGCTGCGGCAAGTCGACGCTGCTGCGCATGATCGCGGGACTGGAAGAGATCAGCGGCGGCGAAATCCGTATCGAAGGGCAGCGCATCAATGAGACGCCGCCGGCCAAACGCGGCTTGTCGATGGTGTTCCAGAACTACGCCCTGTATGCCCATATGAGCGTGTTCGAGAACATCGCCTTCGGCCTGCGCCTGGCGCGGGTGCCGAAGGCCGAGATCCAGGCGGCGGTGCGCAATGTGGCGCGCATGCTGCAGCTGGAGCACCTGCTGGAGCGCAAGCCGCCGCAACTGTCCGGCGGGCAGCGGCAGCGGGTGGCGATCGGCCGCGCCATCGTGCGCAAGCCGCGCGCCTTCCTGTTCGACGAGCCGCTGTCGAATCTCGACGCGGCGCTGCGGGCCGACATGCGCGTCGAGATCGCCCGCCTGCACCAGCAACTGGGCGCGACCATGGTCTACGTGACGCACGACCAGGTCGAAGCCATGACGCTGGCCGACCGCATCGTCGTGCTGGGCCCGAACGGCGTGCAGCAGATCGGCAGCCCGCTCGAGCTGTACCAGCGCCCGGCCAATGTCTTCGTGGCCGGCTTTATCGGCAGCCCGAAGATGAACCTGGTGCAGGCCACGGTGGCGGATGGCGCGCCGCTGGCCATCGCAAGCCTGGACTGGCCGCCCGCGCTGCGGCCGGGGCAGGCCGCCACCATCGGCATCCGGCCCGAGCACCTGGTGCCCGATGCGCGCGGACCCTTGCGCGGCAAGGTGGCGCTGGTGGAGCGGCTGGGCGCCGAGTCGTACGTCCACCTGGATGTGCAGGGCATGGAACGGCCGCTGCTGGTGGCGCTCAAGGACGAGCCGCCGGCAGTGGGCGCGGCATGGTCGGTGGCGCCGCTGCCTGGCCAGGTCCATGTGTTCGATGATGCCGGCGCGCGTATCGGCGCCGCCGGCCAACAAGGCATTTTCCCGGAGGTCGCATGATCGTGGTTTGTGGAGAAGCGCTGTTCGATGTCTTTCCTGGTGCCCACAGCGCCGCCGGCATCGAACTGTCGGCGCGGATTGGCGGTTCGCCCTTCAACCTGGCGGTGGGGCTGGCGCGGCTGGGCGTGCCGCCCATGTTCTTCGGCGGCCTGTCGCGCGACCTGCTCGGCAACAAGCTGGCCGCGGCACTGGCCGCCGAGCAGGTGCTGCTCGACGCGGCGCCGCGCCCGGACGCGCCGACCGCCCTGGTCCTGGTGGACGTGAACGAGGCCGGTGTGCCGGCCTACACCTTCTATGGCCATGGCAGTGCCGAGCGCTGCGTGCTGCCCGGCGACCTGGCCCGGGTCCCGGCCGGCGCCGCCGCCGTCCACGTCGGCTCGTATTGCATGGTGGTGGAGCCGGTGGCGGCCACGCTGCGCGCCCTGGTCGAACGCCAGCATGCCCACAGCCTGGTCGCGTACGACCTGAACGTGCGCCTGACCATCGAGCCTCGGGTCTCTGCCTGGCAAGCCGCCCTCGAATGGATGCTGCCGCGCTGCGACCTGTTGAAAGTCAGCGACGAAGACATCCACCAGCTGTATCCGGGCTGGTCGCCGCAGCAATTCGCGCGGCATGCGCTGCAAGGCGGTGCCGGCCTGGTGGTGGTCACGCGCGGAGCGCAGGGGGTGTACGCGGCGATGGGGACCGGGCTGGCGCTGGAACGGCCGGCGCTGGCGGTGACGGTGGTCGACACCGTTGGCGCCGGCGACACCTTCCAGGCTGGCCTGCTGTCGTGGCTGGCCCGCCGCGGCCTGCTGACGCGGGGCGGCCTGGCCGGCCTCGATGCGGCCACGCTGGCGCAAGCCCTCGATTTCGCTTCACGCGCCGCGGCGGTGACCTGTTCGCGCCGAGGCGCCGATTTGCCGCGCCTGGCCGAACTGGAGGCAGCGTAATTTTTTTGTACGGCGGTGACAACGTTAGACATGCGCAGGGAGGACGGGAGGGGGAAACGACAAAAACAAGAGAGCAGTGCACACAACCGCAAGGATTCGATACAACATACAACGAAGGAGACTGTCTTATGCGTTACACGATTGCACGTTACCTGGGAAGTTCCGCGGCGCTGGCCATTTGCCTGATGCCCGCCGCCGTGTTTGCCCAGCAGCAGGCCGATGCCGAACCCGCCGCCAAGAAAGCCGAGGAGGGCGAGAATGTGGTGATCGTCACCGGCGTCACCAACCGCACCACCAAGAAGAACGCCACGTTCTCGATCAATACGCTGAGCGCCGAGGAGATCCAGAAGCTGGCGCCGATGAGCACTGCCGACCTGCTCAACAACTTCCCCGGCATCTACGCCGAAGGCAGCACGGCGGGTGAGGCCAGCAACAACATCACGGTGCGCGGCTTGCCGGTGGTGGGCGGCTACCGCTTCGCGCCGCAGCTGATCGACGGCCTGCCGGCCTACGAAGAGCCGGAAGTGCCGCTGATGAACAATGACGTCTTCATCCGCGACGACCTGATGACCGAGAGCGTGGAAGTGGTCAAGGGCGGTACCGGCGGCATCCTGTATTCGAACGGCCTGGGTGCGACCGTCAACCACGTGACGCGCACCGGCGGCGAGCGCCTGGAAGGGGGCTACAAGTTCGAGTATGCCGATTACGGCTTTTACCGCCACGACGCCTTCGTCTCCGGTCCCGTGAACAAGAACCTGACGTATGCGGTCGGCGGTTTCTACCGCACCAGCGACGGCATCCGCAACACCGGCTACACGGCCGACAACGGCGGCCAGCTGCGCGGCAACCTGGTGTGGACCAGCGATAACGGCAAGACCACGGCGCGCGTCGACGGCTTGATGCTCAACGACCGCACCGCCTTCTACCAGAACCTGCCGATCTCGGTGCCGCGCCTGACGCAGAGCGGCACGCCGGCCAATCCGACAGTGCTGAACCAGGATACCATCGAGCCGCTCGGCATCCCGTTCGCCCACGGCACGACCGCCTCGCGCTACAACCGCCGCTTCCTGATGATGGGCGAGTATGGTTCGCGCATCGTCGACCAGGCCGACGGCATCCATCCGAATTTCCGCATGCTGACCTTCAAGCTGTCGAAGGAGCTCGACAACGGCTGGCGCCTCGCCTCGGGCTTGCGCCACACCTGGGGCAGCAGCGGCTTCAACGCGGTCTTCACGGGCAACGATACCAACAGCGCCGCCAACTTCCTGAACGCGCGCTACCAGAACGACGTGGTATCGCCGGCCCACAACGCGGCGCTGAGCTGCAACCTCGAGAACGTGAAGCTGATCGGTTATTTCAAGATCCCGGAGCAAAACCCGTGCGCGGCCTTCGCCAACATCAGCCGCCAGGATTTCATCCAGAACTACGCCAAGGCGACCGGGGTGGCCGGCACCTACCTGAACGACGGCAGCAAGGTGGCGCCGAACGCCTACCTGAACTTCCTGATCCCCTTCGTTGCGAACAGTGGCGCGCACAGCACCTCGCTCGACCTCAAGGCACAGAAGTCCTTCATGCTGGCGGGCGCGCATGACCTGACGCTGGGCGTCTACAAGAGCCGCTACGCCTTCACGCCGCAATTCCAGGCATCGCTGATGGTGGCCGAAAGCGCGGAAAATTCGCGCCTGGTCGACCTGGCGCCGGTCGATGCCAACGGCAACCGCGTCGGCCCCACCCTGACCACCGGCAGCGCCATCCTGCCGGGCTGGTTCGGCTTCAACAGCAGCGTCAAGGCGGAAGGCACGGCCGGCTACCTGCTGGACCACTGGGAAACCCTGGGCAACAAGCTGAAGCTCGATGCCGGCGTGCGCTGGCAGGACGTGAAGGCGCTGGTCGACCGCCGCGACCGCGATGTGATCACGAATATGACGCCATCGAACGTGGTGCCGGGCTCCTTGCAGGACACCGCCGCCGACAATGAGATCCTGTTCCCGGGCCGCTCCAACCTGCTCGACAAGACCTACCGCGGTTTCGGCTGGTCGATCGGCGGCAACTACAGCTTCAGCAAGCCGTTCGCGGTCTACGCGCTGGCGTCGCACTCCTTCCGCCTGCCCAGCGTGGAAGACTTGAACAACCTGAGCACCGCGCGCCCGGTGGTGGTCAACGGGCAGTCGATCGAGATCGATGCGGTCGAACGCATCAAGCAGTATGAGGCGGGCTTGCGCTACCTGACGCCGCGTTTCGGCGCTTCGGTGGCCGTCTTCTACAACAATTTCTCGCCGCGCAGCGCGATCAACCAGTACAGCGACATCGAATCCTCGCAATGCACTTCGGTGGGCGGCGTGCCGCAGATCGCCACCTGCCCGAACGTGGCGCAGCTGTACAAGCGCGGCGTGGAGAACGTCGGTACCGAGGTGGAGCTGAGCTGGCGTCCGGCGCAACTCGATGGCCTGGAATTGAAGGGCAGTTTCGTGGCCCAGAACCCGAAGATTACCGGCGCCAACTACACGCTGGTACAGAACCGCCGCGATGCGCAAGGGCTAATCACCGGTTACTACTATCAGCAGGTGAGCGAAGACGGGCGCCGGCCGCGCCGCCTGGCCAAGTTCATGGCCAACCTGATGCCTTCGTATGACTTCGCACCGGCCACCGGCGTGCCGCTGACGGTATACGCGCAGTACCAGTACACGGGCGACCGCTACTCCGAGGCGACCGACAGCAATGTGACCCTGCTGCCCAAGTACTACATCCTGAACGCCGGGGCGCAATACAAGGTGTCGGAAGCGTTGACGGCCCAGCTGTTTGTCGCCAATGTGACCAACCAGCTGTCCTTCACGGAAGGGGATCCCCTGTTCCCGGACTTGCTGACCCCGGATGGCACCCGTAACCGCGGCGTGGCACGTCCGCTGTTCGGCCGCACGGTACGGTTCAGCCTGACCTATCGCTTCTGAACGGACGGGGGCGGCATTCCAGGCTGCCGCCCCCGATCCTTCCGCGGATGCCGCCGTCCTATTCACAGTAGGCGCATGAGGCGCTCGCCTTTTGTGAGAATGTGTATATCTTCGCGTCCCTCGGCGCGTCATCCGCTAAAATCCCGAACTGATCAAAACGCATATCGGGATTGCCAATGTCGAAACACTTCCTGCGCCAGTTTGCTGGCTTCACCACCCTCGTCACTGCCCTGGTCTTGCCGGCCCATGCCGACAGCTTCACGTCGTCCGCGTCCAGCGCCGGTTCCGCTTCTTCGGGCAGCGTGTCCGATTCGATCAGTGGTTCGAGCAAGAGTTCCAGCGGCGACGACAAGAAAGTCGCCGCCGGCCAGTACCGCGTGATCGAAGTGGCCGAAGCACCGGGCAAGCCGGGTGCGGCGCGCCTGACCTTGCGCGCCGCCGGTGACGGCGCTTCCGGTGAATTCTTCCTGGTGCTGCCCAAGGCAACCCTGGCTGAACGCGCGCTGCCGGCAGGCGCGCTGGTGCAGGTGAGCGAGCGCCCGTACGGTTACGAATTCGCCTTCGCCGACACCCGCCAGGCCTTCTTCCTGGCCCTGCACGACGCATGGCAGCGCGAACTGGGCTCGCACGCCATCTGATTGCCGCCTGCCTGGCGCTCGGCTGCCATGCCGGGGCCCAGGCCGGGGGCATGATGTTCTGCGACCGTCCCGTGAAGGTCACGGCGACGCAGCAGGACCACGCGCTGCGTTTCAGCGCCGTGGTGAAGGAAGAACTCGAACGGTCCGGCGCCAGTGCCGCCGTGGTGTCGCGCGCGGGACTCGACCTGGCCCGTTTCGGGCTCCGTTATTCGCATGCCGGCATCGCGCTGAAATCCAGCCCGAACAGTCCCTGGTCGGTGCGCCAGCTGTATTACGCCTGCGACGAGGCGCGCCCGCGCATCTTCGACCAGGGCATGGCCGGCTTCGTGCTGGGCGCGGAAGAGCCGGCGCAAGGCCACCTGTCGCTGGTCCTGTTGCCCGAGGCGCAGGGCGCTGCGCTGGAATCGGCCGCGCTCGACGCGCACACCCCGCTGGCGCTGCTGGCCGGCGAATACAGTGCCAACGCCTACGCCTACAGCACCCGCTATCAGAATTGCAACCAGTGGCTGGTGGAGCTGATGGCCAGCGCCTGGGGCGCCGAGGCGCCACAGCGTGAAGCCGCGCAACGCTGGCTGCGCGAACGCGGCTACCAGGCGGAGCCGGTCAATGTCGGCCGGGCGCTGGTGATCGCCGCCCATTTCGTGCCCCTGGTGCATGTGTCCGACCATCCGGACGAAGACTTGCGCGCGCTGACCATGCGCGTCAGCATGCCTTCGTCGATCGAACAATTCCTGCGCCGCGAAACGCCGCAGGCGCAGCGCATCGAGCTTTGCTACAACAGCAGCCATATCGTGATCCGGCGCGGCTGGCAGGCGCTGGGGCCGGGCTGTACGCCACAGCCGGGCGACGAAATCGTGAATTTCGACTAATTCGATACAATTGCGCGCCTTGTTTGTAATAGAATAATTCTCATTACAAATAAGAAAGTCGAGGATGTATGGATACACCCATTGCTTCGCTCTACCTGATCTCCGTGGGAGCGCTAGCAATGTGTGCATTCAAGGCGGCCCTGCTGGCCCGCAGCACCTCGTTTGTCCGCGCTTGCTGGACCTTCGCGCTGATCTGCCTGACGTTCGCCCTGTTCCAGTACGCGAACGCGCGGCAACAACTGGCGGCCAGCCAGGCTGCGGCCGTCGCGGCCCACAAGTGGGTCAACCTGTTTTCGCTGCTGCTGGTGCCGCAGATCTGGTACCTGATCGCGTCGCTCGAGGCGCGCAAGACCGGTTTCCGTCTTGCCTATGGCGTCGCTTGCGTTTCGGCCGTGCTGGTGGCCGACAATTTCGCCGCCCCTTATGGCTACCGGTTCGCCGCGCTCACGACCGCTGTCCCGGGTGAGCTGCCGTGGGGCGAGCGGGCCTTCCTGCTGGCGGGCGAAACGACTTTTGCCTATGACGTCAACCGCCTGCTGTCGCTGGGGGCGATGGTATATGCCACCGCCTTTTGCATCCGTGCGCGGCGCAGGCGGGCACGCTTTTCCAACCTGCCGGTGTGGATCGCGGTGGCCCTGATCGGGGTGGCGACCGCCCTGGGCAGCGCCACCGATGCGGGCACGCTGCAACTGCCTTACCTGAGCGGTTTTGCCTTCCTGGTCCTGGCCGCCACCTACCTGTTGCTGGTGCGGCGCGAGGCGACCCAGCGCCTGAACGAAAAGATCCGCATCAGCGCCGCACTGGAGCGGGAGGTCGAGAGCCACAAGCTGGCCAGCCTGCGCCTGGAGCTGGCGCTGGCCACCGATGCGCTGACCGGTTTGCCGAACCGCGCTGGCGCGCTGGAGAAATTGCGGGCCATCTTTGTCGCCAGTGAAGCGAGCCTGACGCGGATGGCGGTGCTGCTGCTCGACCTGGACCGGCTGGCGATCATCAACGGCACGCGCGGTTACGAGACCGGCAACCAGCTGTTGGTCGAGGTGGCGCAGCGGCTGCGCGCACGCTGCGGTCCGGACGGCATGGTGGCGCGGCTTGGCAGCGCGCGTTTCGTGGTCGGCATCGCCGGCCACAAGGAATGGGCTGGCATCGAGCGCGAAGTGGAAGCCGTGATGGCCGCGGTCAAGCCGCCGTTCGCCGTGGCGGGCGCGGTGCTGAACATGACCTTCAGCGCCGGCGTGGCGCTCTATCCCGACCACGCCTCCTCGGCGGAAGACTTGCTGGCATCGGCTGGTCTGGCCCTGCACCAGGCGCGCGATGCGGGGCCAGGCAACCTGCGCATCTTCCACCCTTCGCTGCAGCAATTGCTCAGCGAACGGATCGGCCTGGAAAACGAATTGAAGCAGGCGCTCGAGCAGGGGCAGTTTGTCCTGCATTACCAGCCGCAGGTGTGCGCCGCCACCGGGCGCGTGGTGTGCATGGAAGCGCTGATCCGCTGGCAGCATCCGGCCCTGGGCTTGGTCATGCCGGACAAGTTCATCCCGCTGGCCGAAGCGAGCGGTGCCATCGCGGCGATCGGCTCATGGGTGATCGATAGCGCTTGCCGGCAATTGGCGGCCTGGCGTGAAAGCGGTTTCAACGACATCCGCGTGGCGGTCAACCTGTCGGCGCAACAGTTGCTGCTGTCGGACCTGGGTGACAGCGTGCAGCTTGCCTTGCAGCGCGCCGGCCTGCAGGGCGCCGACCTGGAGCTTGAAATCACCGAATCGGTGCTGATGCAGGATCCGCAGCGTTCCGTCGAAAGGCTGGAATCCTTGCGCAACCTTGGGGTGCGCTTGTCGATCGACGATTTCGGCACCGGCTACTCGTCGCTGGGCTACCTGAAGCTGCTGCCGGTGCACGCCTTCAAGCTTGACCGCAGCTTCGTGCGCGACATCGGCAAGTCCGGCAAGGATCTCGAAATCTGTGCGACGGCGGTCGGCCTGGCGCGCAACCTCGGCCTCGAAATCGTGGCCGAGGGCGTGGAGGACGCGGTCCAGGCGGCGCAGTTGCGCAAGCTGGGCTGCCACCTGCTGCAAGGCTATCACTTCGCCCGCCCGCTGGAAGCCGGCGCCGCCGCCGCCTTCCTGCTGGAGCGCAGGGAGACGGCGCTCGGCGGGGCAGCGTGATAGATTTCCGGACATCTCATTCAAGGAGTACACATCGTGGGACTTTTCAGCGGCATCCTGGGCAACGCCTCCAAGATCGATATCGGCGATATCAGTGAAGAATTCGGCAAAGTGCTGGCGCCGAACGAGCGCATCGAACATGCCTACCAGCTGATCCGCGATTACTTCGTTTTCACCGACAAGCGGCTGGTGGTGGTGAACAAGCAGGGCATCACCGGCAGCAAGATGGAATTCCATTCGATCCCGTACAAGAGCGTGACGCATTTCAGCATCGAGACCGGCGGCACGCTGGACCTGGACGCCGACTTGAAGATCTGGATTTCCAGCACGCCCGAGCCGTTCTCGCAGAAATTCAACAAGCGCCTGAGCATTTATGAAGTGCAGGCCGTCCTCGCAAGCTACGTGCTGAAGTAGCCATTCCACCCTTCGTCCGCCGGCGAATTGTCGCCTGGGCGGCGCCGCTAGCATGATGGCTTTGACAGGAGCCATGCGATGCCAGTTTATGAAGTGATCGACGTTCCCAGCCACCAGCCGGCACTGGTGGCGCGCGTGCGCCATACCGCGCCGGACCGCCCCAACGGCACGCTGCCCGTGCTGTTCCTGCACGGGTCTTCTTTCCCATCCGGACTATCGTTCGACTTCCGCATGGACGGCCAGTCGTGGATGGACTGGATGGCGGCGCGCGGCTACGACGTGTATGCACTCGACTTCCCCGGCTACGGCTTGTCGGACCGCTATCCAGCCGATGCCGCGGTGCCCCCTGGCCGTGCGCGCGCTGTAGCGCAGGACGTGGGCCATGCCGTCGATGCCATCCTGCACCGCAGCGGCCAGCGGCAAGTCATGCTGGTCGGGCATTCCTGGGGCGGTTCGGTGGCGGCGGCGTATGCGCAGGAGCATGCGGCGAAGGTTGCGAAGCTGGTGCTGTTCGCGGCGATCACGCCGCGCCCGGCGCCGACCGGCGGTGCACCGGCCACTGATGCGCCGCCGGCGCCGACGCCGATGCGCAGCGCCTATGAAGAGTTGACGCCCGCCCAGCGTATCGCCGCCATGGATGGCTTGCGGCCGAAGGGCGAGCCGCCGCAACTGCATGCCGAGGTGTTCAGCCGCTGGGGCGCCCAGTGGCTGGCGTCGGACGGCCGCAGCGCAGGCGCGGTACGTTTTCCGTCCGGCCCGGCTGCCGACCTGGCCGACTTGCGGCAAGGCCGCAGCTATGTCGATCCGGCGCGCCTGGCAATGCCGGTTCTGCTGGTGCGCGGCGAATGGGATGCCTGGCCGGACGACGCCGATTACCGGCGCATGCTCGGCACCCTGCGCTCAGCGCGGGAAAAGCGCTACGTCGTCATTCCGCGCGGCACCCACGTCATGCATCTGGAAGGCGCCCGTACACAGCTTTATGAAGCGGTACGCGGCTTCCTCGCTCAATTGACGCCGTAGCGAGCGCGGATGGCGGCCAGCGCGCCGCTTTGCTCGAGTTGGGTGATGGCCTGGTTGATGCGCGCCAGTTGCGCCTGCGTGGTGCTGGCGGCATTCAGCATCAGGTGCACGGGCGCGCGGTAGGGCGTGTAGGGCAGCTGCACCAGCTGCACTTTGTGCTGGCGCGCGATATGGCGCAAGGCATGGGCGTCGCCCATGATCAGGTCGCCGCGTCCGGCTTCCAGCATCTTGATGCCTTGTTCGAAGCTGCTGAAGGTGCTGCGCCGTCCTTCGGCATGCAGCTGCGGCGAGGCGCGCTCGTAGTCCTCGCCGTAATACCCCAGGCGCGGGGCCAGCAGGCTGGCACGCAGCGTCACGATGTCCTGGAAGCTGGCGATGTTGCGGTATTTGCCGATCTTTTTGGGGACGGTGAACAGGCCGACCGTCTCCTGGCGGTAGGGCAGGCTGAAGCGGGCAAAACCGCGCCGTTCTTCGGTGGCGGTGGCGGCCATCAGCAAGTCGAGCTTGCCTTGCTGAAACAGTACATTGCGCCGGGCCGGCGGCATTTCCTTTTCGATCTGCAAAGCGCAGCCGGCCTGGTTGAGGATGGCTTGCAGCAATTCATAATCGACGCCATTCAGCACGGCTTTGTCATTATGATAAAAATAGGGAGGCCATTCTTCCGGCGCCAAGCGCAGGGTGCACGCCGCGGCAACGTTGGCAAGCTGGAACAGCAGGGCAAAAAGCAACAGCCTCATGACTGCAGGCAATCCGAAAGTATCCACGAGGACAGTGTTTCAGATGGCAGCCTAACTGTAAAGAGAAAAGGTACTCGATGTGGTGCCGGTATATTTCCCGACCGCCGGCCCCGGTAGTGGCGCCGCAGCGCCAGGTGCAGCCATTGTGGCGGCCGAATATGACGCGCGTTTGACGCGCGTGTGACGGCTTGGTGTAATACGGCCCTTGACGTCCTCCGCGCCCTAAAGGACGGGGATTCCTGCAGCCAGCGTCGCACGTCCGCGACGGAGAAT
>CAMLRG010000085.1 GCA_946482335.1 uncultured Duganella sp.
CCAGAGCTGACCCCGACTTTCAATTGTCTAGGTGGGAAATCTGCAGGCGGCGGCTTTCCTGCACTACGCCATTGGCTTTGTGCTCCAGCACCAGCTCGGCGTTCTGCTCGTCCAGCGAGATGCCGACCGACAGGATGTCGATCAGCAGCAGCTGCAGGATGCGCGAAATCATCGACAGGAAGGCGCTGCTGTCTTCCGTATGGTCGACCGCCAGGCACACAGTGGCTTTCTTGGCCAGCGGCGACTGGCTGCTGGTGATGGCGATGACGTCGGCGCCGGCATGGCGCGCCGCTTCCACCGCTTCCAGCAGTTCCGGCAGCTTGCCGGAATTGGAAATCGCGATCACGACGTCGCCCGGTTTCAGCAGCTCGGCTGCCAGCTGGAACAAATGCGAGTCGCCGTATGCCGCGGTAGGAATGCGGAAGCGGAAGAATTTGTGCTGGCCGTCCAGCGCCACCACGCGCGAATTGCCCATGGCGTAGAACTCGACCTTCTTGGCCCGGGACAGCAGCTCGATGGCGCGGTCCAGCGAGTGCACATCCATCTGGTCGCGGAACTTCAGGATGGCGGACACCGTATTGTCGATCACCTTGGCGCTCAGGTCGTGCGTGCTGTCGGACACGCGCACCTGGCTGTGGCGCACCGGGATGGCGCCGGTCAGGCTGGAGGCGAACTTCAGCTTGAAGTCGGCCAGGCCCTGGAAGCCCAGCGAGCGGCAGAAGCGGATCACGGTCGGCTGCGACACTTCCGCCAGGCGGGCGATGTCGGCGATCGGCTCGTTGAGCACCAGGCGCGGCTGCTCGATCACCAACTGGGCCACGCGCTGTTCGGCCGGCGTCAGTTCGCCTTTCAGCGACTGCACGCGTTCCATCAGCGTGTTGGCACCGGTACGGCCGCGCAAGTGTTCGGACAGGATGGTCGCCACGCCGTAGAAGGCCGGGTTGGGCGTGGTGATCACGTAGGTGGGAATGTCGGCCAGATAGGACGAGAAGCGGCCCTTGGCCTCAAAGCGGGTACGGAATGGCGATTCCTTGAACCATTCGCCCATGCGCGGCACGATGCCGCCGCCGATGAAGATGCCGCCGAAGGAGCCCAGCGTCACCGCCAGGTTGGCCGCGGCGCCGCCCAGCATGGCGCAGAAGCATTCCAGCACTTCGAGGCACAGCGGGTTCTTGTCTTTCAGCGCGCCGGCAATGATTTGCTGCGAAGTCAGGTCGCGCACGTTCAAGCCGTTGCGGCGGGCCAGGGCGCGGTAAATGATTTCCATGCCGGGGCCGGAAATCAGGCGCTCGTTCGAAACGTGCGGCCAGGTTTGCCAGGCGTATTGCAGGATCGCGTATTCGCGTTCGTCGGCGGGGGCGAAGTTGGTGTGGCCGCCCTCGGAGCCCAGGGTCACGAAACCGTCGGTGGTCGGGATCACGCCGGAGCAGCCCAGGCCCGTGCCGGGGCCGAGGACGCCGATCACGGAATTTTGCGCCGGGGTGCCGCCGCCGACCTGCATCAGGTCGTCCGCCTTGAAGCCCGGGATGGCCATGGCCAGCGCGGTAAAGTCGTTCACCACCAGCAGCGTATGCAGGCCCAGCTCGCGCCGCACTTCGTCGGTGGAGAATTGCCAGTCGCGGTTGGTCATGCGGATGAAATCGCCGTGCACCGGGTTGGCCAGCGCCAGCGCACCGTGGTTGAGGCTGACGTCGCCGTGGTCCGCCAGGTAGTTGCGCAGCAGCGGGACGATGCCGGTGAAGTCGTCGCACTGCAGCACGCGCACGGCCTTGAATTCGCCCGGTGCGGTTTGCAGGGCCAGGCGCGCGTGGGTGGCGCCAATATCGGCCAGCAGGCGGGGGCCGTCCGCAAAAGCGGAGCGGTTAGCTTTTGGGTCTGCCTCTATCTGTTTCATCGCTTTTTATGTAATAGATAACGCTTAAAGGCGGGAGGATACCTTAAAACCGGTAAACCGGGGTCAGACGGGGACGCCGAGTCCCGAAGGGTCAGACCCCAGTCTGCGGCGGCCGCGGTTTACCGGTTCTAGGCAGAGTAGCCAAACCAGGCACCATACCCGGGCAACTGCACAATGCCATCCACCACCTCGCCCGGCAAGCCAGGCTGTTCCAGCTTCTGCGCCCCCGCCACCGCCGGCAGCGCAAAATTCACCGGCGCCGCACCCAGGTTAAACAGCGCGATCACGCTACGCTCGCCTTCCAGGTCGCGCCGCAGCGCCAGCACCGGTTCCGGCGCATCATAAAACACGATATCCCCGCGCGTCAGCTGCGGCATGGTCTTGCGCCACGCAATCATGCGGCGCGCAAAATTCAGTGGCGATGCCGGATCAGCCTCCTGCACCGAAGCCGCAACCGCCTTATGCTCCTCCGCTACCGGCAACCAAGGCGTGCCCGTCGTAAAGCCCCCATGCGGCCCATTGGTCCATGCGATCGGCGTACGGCAGCCGTCGCGCCCTTTGAACTCCGGCCAGAAAGTCTTCCCATACGGGTCCTGGATCAGCTCATACGGCACATCCGCTTCGCTGAAGGCCAGCTCATCGCCCTGGTACAGGCAAGGCGTGCCTTTCAGCGACAGCTGCATGGCCAGCACCAGCTTGGCGAACGCCGCCGGGTTGCTCATGCCCTTCCAGCGCGTCACCACCCGCACCGCATCGTGGTTGCCGACCGACCAGGAAGGCTGGCCATCCTTGACGCGCGCCTTGAAGTCTTCGACCTGCTTGCGGATATGGCCCGCGCTGCTGTCCGCGGTCAGCAGGTTGAAGCTGTAGGCCATATGCAGCTTGTTGCCGCCCTCGGTGTATTCGGCCATCACCGCCAGCGAATCGTCGGCCCCCACTTCCCCAATCGCCACCGCATCGTATTCGTCCAGCAGCTTGCGCAGCTTTTCCAGGAAGGCCACGTTTTCCGGCTGGCTCTTGTCGTGGATGTGGGCCTGCATGCCATACGGGTTGGCGTCGCTCACGGTGGAAGTGTCGCGCACCAGCGCGGGCGGATTGCTGCGCAGCTGGCGGTCGTGGAAGTGGAAATTGCAGGCATCCAGGCGCACACCGTCAACGCCGCGCTTCAGCCAGAAGCGCAAGGCGTCGAGGTGGGCTTGCTGCACCTCGGGGTTGTGGAAGTTCAAGTCCGGCTGGCTGGCCAGGAAATTGTGCAGGTAGTACTGCTTGCGGCGCGAATCCCATTGCCACGACGAGCCGCCGAACACGGACAGCCAGTTGTTGGGCGGATTCCCGTCCGGCAGCGGATCGGCCCACACATACCAGTCGGCTCTCGGATTGTCGCGCGAAGAACGGCTCTCCTTGAACCACGGGTGGTCTTCCGACGTGTGGGACATGACCTGGTCGATCATGATCTTCAAGCCCAGGCCATGCGCTTTGGCGATCATGCGGTCGAAATCGGCCAGGGTGCCGAACATCGGGTCGACGTCGCAATAGTCGGCCACATCGTAGCCAAAATCGCGCATCGGCGATTTGAAGAAGGGCGAGATCCAGATGATGTCGACGCCCAGCCTGGCAATGTAGTCAAGACGGTCGGCGATGCCATTCAGGTCGCCGATGCCGTCGCCATTGGTGTCCAGGTAGCTGCGCGGATAAACCTGATAAATGATTGCCTCTTTCCACCACGGTGTGTTCATGTCCCCAATCCCGATAAAAACTGTTATGTAGATAATATACATGATGAATGGCGGAAGTTCAAATGAAGTCATTCGTTAAAAATCAATGAGTTACGATTTTTGACGTAGTTAAACTACACCACGTTCAAACCACTAGTTGCCAACCCAGACCCATTCGCATAGCATCGCGCCCATTATTTGAATCGGGAGACCTCATGTCGACGCAAGAAATGGAACAGGGTAACGGGCCAATGCCCCGCCAAATCCCGTACATCATCACCAACGAAGCCTGCGAGCGGTTCAGTTTTTACGGCATGCGCAATATCCTGGTGCCCTTCCTGATCAGCACCTTGCTGCTGTTCATCCCGGCCGAGCATCGCGCCAGCGAAGCGAAGCACGTCTTCCATACATTCGTCATCGGCGTGTACTTCTTCCCCCTGCTGGGCGGCTGGCTGTCGGACCGCTACTTCGGCAAATACAACACCGTGCTCTGGTTCTCGCTGATCTACTGCGCAGGGCATGCCTGTCTTGCCCTGTTCGAGAGCCATCTGGAAGGCTTCTACTTCGGCCTGTTCCTGATCGCCTTCGGCTCGGGCGGCATCAAGCCGCTGGTAGTGTCCTTCGTCGGCGACCAGTTCGACCAGACCAACAAGAAGAAGGCGAAAGTGGTATTCGATGCCTTCTACTGGAGCATCAACTTCGGCTCCTTCTTCGCCTCCCTGCTGATGCCGATCTTCCTCAAGGACTTCGGTCCCGCGATTGCTTTCGGCATTCCGGGCATCCTGATGTTCATCGCCACCATGGTGTTCTGGCTGGGCCGCAAAAAGTACGTGCACGTGCCGCCATCGGAACCAAACCAGGAATCGTTCACCCGCGTCGCCAAGACTGCGCTGCTGTCTGCCGCACCGGGCCAATCGCGTCCGGGCCTGGCGATGGCCATGGTCGGCGTGGTCGCCGCGCTGGCGTCGTTGGCCATGACGCCTTCCTGGGGCTTCGTGATCGCCGCCTGCACCGCGCTAGTACTCCTGATGGCATTCGGCGGCATCGGCACTTCCATGCAGCTTGAGCGCGCACGCGGCAAACATGGCGACGAAGCGGTGGACGGCGTGCGCGCCGTGCTGCGCATCTTCATCGTGTTTGCGATGGTGACGCCGTTCTGGTCCCTGTTCGACCAGAAAGCTTCGACGTGGATCGTGCAGGCCAACGACATGGTGCACCCGACTTATGAAATCCTCGGCTGGTCCTTCTCCTTCGTGCCGGCACAGATGCAAGCCCTGAACCCGCTGCTGGTGATGCTGCTGATCCCGTTCAATAACATCGCGCTGTTCCCCATACTGCGCAAGCTCGGTATCGAGCCGACGCCGCTGCGGCGCATGGGCGCCGGCATCCTCTTCTCCGCCCTGGCCTGGGTGGTGATCGGCACGCTGCAAGTGGTGATGGATGGCGGCACGCCGGTGTCGATGGCCTGGCAGATCCTGCCCTACGCCCTGCTGACCTTCGGCGAAGTGTTGGTGTCCGCCACCGGCCTTGAATTCGCCTATTCGCAGGCGCCATCGTCGATGAAAGGCGTGATCATGGCACTGTGGTACCTGGCGGTCACCGTCGGCAACCTGTGGGTGCTGATCCTGAATGCCGGCGTGAAAAACGATGCCGTGTCGGCCTATATCAAGACGACCGGCTTCTCGGTGATGGCCTTCCAGATGTATTTCTTCGCCGCCTTCGCCGCCCTGGTGGCGGGCTGCTTTGCACTGTATGCGATACGGTACAAGATGGTGGACTTCTACCGGAAAGAAGAACTCAAGGCCGCCTGACCCTGGCCCCGCTTCCCGATGCCCCGCCCGCGCGGGGCATTTTTTTTGCAAACTCCGTGTCGAAAATTTTTACATAAATTGTCATTTCGACACTTCGTTTCCTTTTAAATATTTAATTTTCAAGGGATTTCAGTCTGTGGCATGCAATTTGCGTAATGACGACCTGCGTCCACCACCTGAAGGAGATAAGCAGTGAACAAGATCCAACTCGCCAAACTGATCGGCGCGCTTGCCCTCGCCCTGCCGGCATTTACCGCGCAGGCAGCACAAGTCGCGGTTTTCACCAACCCTGCCGTCGTTGACACCGACGGCGGCATATGGGGGGAAGCGTTCAATATCCAGTCTTCCCTGACCGCCGCCGGCCATACGGTAAGCACTTTCAACGCCATGAATGCCCCCGGCATTACCGCCGCCCTGGCCGGAAAATCCGTCATGGTCCTGCCGGAACAGGAACAAGGCGCATTGGAATGGAGCCTTGATGCCGCAGCCCTCAACGCCATCAAGGCATTCGTCCAGGCGGGAGGTGGCTTGGTGGTCAACTATGATTACCATGAATCCCTGAACGACATCTTCGGTTTCTCGATGGCGACCAGCACGACCAACAGCACTTCCGCCATCACCGGAGCTGCTGCAGGCACCAAGTTCGCCGGCGGCCCGGCCACCCTGCCGTGGAATGACGACACCGGCGGCTTCCTGACCGCTTCGTTGCCTGCCGGTTCGAAGGCGATTTATGAAGTGGGCGGTGTCGCTACCGTCAGCCTGACACAGTTCGGCGCCGGCCAGATCCTGCACCTTGGCTGGGATTGGTTTGACGCCAAACCGTTCGGCAGCCAGGATGATGGCTGGCTCGACGTCCTGAACCGCGGCATCGACCAGCTTGATGCCGCCGATCCTGCGGCCGTTCCGGAACCGTCCACCATTGCCTTGCTGGGCCTCGGCCTGGCCGGCCTGGCACGCGCCCGGCGCAAGAAACGCGCTTGACTTGCGCGGATCCCGCAAAAGCTCGCCTCCGCGGGCTTTTGTTTTTTCTGCGCTGCTTCGACCGCTTCGAGGCAGCAGGAAATTTCAGGATCGCCGTTTTGCCTGCACTGCCATGGGCGCCAGCACGAAGGCAAAACTGAGCAATTGGTCGCGCTCCGGCGTGCGGGGCTGGCTCATCAGGCCGCACAGTTCTTCGAGAAGGCGATTGGCTCGCGCCAGCTCGTCCTGCGACAGCCATCCCTTATTCCTTGCCGCCCAGAGCTGGCGGGTCGCGCCCTCCAGCACAACCCCATCCAGTTCCAGCGCAGCGCCGAAATCTTCCTCCGCCACCTGCGCCAAGCCGTGCACGAATTTGCGCAGCGCCGGGGCCGCCTGCTTGCGGTAAGCCAGGCGCAAAGGCAGTTTGCCGCCGCCTGCCAGGCGGTATTGCTGCTCTTCGCCGGCGGCCTTCTCCAGCGGCACGATGAGGCCGGACTTGGCCAATAGCTTGAGATGGTAGTAGAGCCCATCGGCGTGGCGGCCCAGTTCCTCCGCCAGCGTGGCGGCGCAGGCCTCGCCGCCGAGTGCCGCCATGGTGTCGACGATCTCCTGGCGCACGGGCGAAGCCAGGACTTCGATGCACTCGGCATCGGCGATGGCGCGGTAATTTTCTGTTGAAATCATGGTATCCTATTTCAACACACTCAGCTGACCGATGCAATATGAAGAACCACTTTGCCGCCATGATGTTCGCCATCTGCACCACTCCGGCCCTCGCCGGCGCGCCCGCTGACATGGACGATGCCGCCTTTGTGCGGCAGACGCTGGAACGCATCCATCCGGCACCAAGCCCGGCACTCGCGGCGCTCGAAGCGCTGCCGGCCTTGCCGGCAGCCGCGCCCGACGCGCAAGCAGGCGCCTGGCGCCACTGGGCGGTGCTGAACCCGCGGTTCGCCGACGCCCACACCTTTATAAGCTTGCCCGATTGGCGCGGCGATACCCAGCGTCACCTGGCGCAAGGCGGCAAGCTTTTCCCATTCGAAGTCCGCGTCGAAGCGGACGGACGCGTCGTGGTCCGGGCCAGCCTTGGCGGCGCCCCCTCCCCGCACGCCGGCGCGGAGATCCTGTCGATTGACGGCAGGCCCGCGCGCGAGCTGGCCGCCGGCATGCTGCGCCTCACGCACGGTGACAGCGACCGCTTCCGCCGCCACTTGCTGTCGCAGCGCTGGTGGCTCTACCTCTGGAAGACAAACGGCACGCCGGCCGGCTACCGCATCAAGCTGCGCGGCACGACGCTGGACATTGCAGGCAGCAGCGCCACGCCGCAGGTGCTGGCAGACGAGGCCAGCTTCGACAAGCTCTACAACCTGACCCCGCATCCCGGCGCGGCGGCTGTGATGAAGGTCGGCAGCTTCGATTCCAGCCACCTGGAGCGCTTCAAGGCCTTCACGCACAATGCCTTCCAGCGCCTGCGCGCGAGCGGTGCCAACACGCTGGTCATCGACATCAGTGCCAACGGCGGCGGCGATGACGTCATGTGGCTGGAGGCGCTGATGCCCTACCTGGCCAACAAACCCTACCGCACCGGCTCCACCTATCTGAAGAAAGATGCCGCCAGCGGCGCGCTTTCGCGTGGCGAGATCGCCACCTGGCACCAGCCGCACATGGGCAACCCGCTACGTTTCCAGGGCAAGACCTATGTCGTGATCGGCCCGGCCACCTATTCTTCCGCCGTGCTATTCGCAAACGTCATGCAGGATTTCGGATTCGCCACCCTGGCCGGAACCGGCGGTGCGGTGCGCAGTTCGCAAACGGGCGGGGTCCGCAAGTTCACGCTGCCCCAATCCGGCCTCGCGCTGTTCGTCCCGCGCTTTGTGCTTGACCGCCCAGCCGGCGCGCGTCCGCAACATCCCTGGCTGGAGCCGGATATCCAGCTCCCTGCCGACGGCGCCATCAACGCGCTGCTGCGCGGCTTGCGCTGAAGCGGCGGCGAAAATCCGCACAAGACTTGGCGGGAATTCCGGAATCCCGCCCAGCCGCCATCACACGAACACCGGCCTGGAGCGACGCGCCCCAATAAAATCAGGCACTTGCCGCGCCTGAAGTCACTGGCACGGAAGCTGCTATCTGCTGGTCAAAACAACCTTTATCCAGGAGACCAGCATGACCAAGCTCAAACTTGCATCCCTCATCGCGGCCGCAGCATTCGCAGCCAGCGCCAACGCCCAGGAAGTTGTCCGCCTCGGCAACCTCAAATTCGCGCATTATGGCGCGGTGTCGTACATCAAGGAAATCGCCCCCAAATGCGGCATCAAAGTCGAAGAGCACATCTTCGCCAAGGGCCCGGACGTGATGCAGGCGATCCTGGCGGGCGAGCTCGATGTCGGCGCGACCGCGTCGGAAGCAGCCATCCAGGGCCGCGCCAACGGCGCACCAATCTATGTGGTCGCCGGTTTCGCCAAAGGCGGCGCGCGCCTGGTTGCGCGCCCCGACAGCGGTATCAAAGCCATCAAGGACTTGAAAGGCAAGAAGGTCGGCGTGACGCGCGGTGGCATCCATGAAGTGCTGCTGGCGGCCGAACTGGCACAGGCCGGCATGACCTTCTCCGACCAGCCAGGCAAGGACGTGCAACTGATCTTCCTCGCCTTTGCCGATTTGAACCAGGCCCTGCTCGGCAAGAACCTGGACGCGATCATGCAATCCGAACCGCAGTCTTCGCAAGCGATCAACAAGGGCTTTGGCGTGGAAGTCATGAAGCCTTACGACACCCCGATCGGCGAGCCGGTACGCACCATGGTGATGAGCGAGAAGTTCTATTCCACCCGCCGCGCCACCGCCGCCAAGTTCATGAACTGCTTCGTGCAGGCCACCAGGACCTTCATCGACGATAAGCCTGCCGCTGAAAAATATGTGCGCAACGTGATCTTCAAGGGCCAGATCACCGCCGACGATTTCCAGGACGCGATCGCCAATTCACCGTACACCTACGACGTCACCGCGCAACATATCCAGATCACCACCGATGTGATGAACAAGACCGGTGTGGGCAAGATGCGCAAGGCGCCGGTGGCAACCGAGTGGGTCAGGACCGACCTGCTGGATGAAGCCAAGAAAAGCCTGAACATCAAGTAAGGCGGGGACATCATGGCAAAGATGAATATGCGGCAGATTGCCGCCGGCTCGGTCGTCCCTGTCCTGGTGATCGCGTTGTGGCAAGCCAGCGCGTCGCTGGAGTGGATCAACCCGCAAGTGCTGCCCTCGCCGTGGTCGGTCGTGACCAAGTGGGTGGAATACCTGCTGCCGCTGCAGGCCTACGATCCGGCTGCCAGCTCCTGGCTGGCCTGGGCCCTGTCCGGCGAACTGCTGGGCGACACCGTCAGCAGCATGTACCGCGTGCTGGTCGGCTTTGCGGTCGGCGCCGGCCTGGCCCTGCCCTTCGGCCTGGTGATGGGGTCGAGCAAGCGCATGTACGACTGGCTCAATCCCCTGCTGCAGGTGTTGCGCCCGATCCCGCCTATTGCCTACATCCCGCTGGCGATCCTGTGGTTCGGCCTGGGCAATGCGCCGGCCGTGTTCCTGATCGCGCTGGGCGCTTTCTTCCCGGTGCTGATGAACACCATCGCCGGTGTGCGCCAGGTGGACGGCATTTACGTGCGCGCCGCCCGCAACCTGGGCGTCAGCCAGCGCACCATGTTCGTACGGGTGATGCTGCCGGCTGCCGTGCCCTACATCCTGTCCGGCGTGCGCATCGGCATCGGTACCGCCTTCATCGTGGTGATCGTGTCGGAGATGATCGCCGTGAACAATGGCCTCGGCTTCCGCATCCTCGAGGCACGCGAATACTTCTGGTCCGACAAGATCATCGCCGGCATGATCAGCATCGGCCTGCTCGGCCTGGCGATCGATATCGGCATGAATAAACTGAACAACCATTTGCTGCGCTGGCACCGTGGCCTGGAGAATTGAGATGAGCGCGACCCATATCGACGTCAAGCACGTCAACAAGGTATTCAAGACGGATAACCGCGAAGTGGTCGCCCTGCGCGACATCAACCTGCAGATCCCTCAGGGCCAGTTCGTCTGCCTGCTTGGCCCTTCGGGCTGCGGCAAGTCGACGCTGCTGAATGCCATTGCGGGATTCTCGCTGCCTTCCAGCGGGGAGATCACGGCCGATGGCCAGTTGATCGCTGGCCCGGGCCCCGAGCGCGGCATGGTGTTCCAGGAGTACGCGCTGTTCCCGTGGATGACCGTGGAAAAGAATATCGCTTTCGGCCTGGAGATCAAGGGCATGGTCGCGGCTGAAATCAGGCAGCGCGTGGACCAGTTGCTGTCGATGTTGTCGCTGTCGGACTTCCGCAACCGCTATCCGAAGGATTTGTCGGGCGGTATGCGGCAGCGCGTGGCGATCGCGCGCGTGCTGGCGCTCGATTCGCCGATCATGCTGATGGATGAACCGTTTGGTGCGCTGGATGCGCTGACGCGCCGCAACCTGCAGGACGAATTGCTGCGCATCTGGGCGGAGTTGAAGAAGACCATCATCTTCGTTACGCATAGCATTGAAGAGGCCATTTATATGGCCGACCGGATTGTGGTGATGACGTATCGGCCGGGCACGGTCAAGCGGGATATGCTGGTGGAGCTGCCGCGCTTGCGCGACCCGGCGTCGGCGGAGTTCAATGCGCTCAAGCGCGAGCTGGGGGCGCTGGTGATGGAGGAGCAGCAGCGGCATCATAGCGATGAGCTGCGGATGGCGGCGGTGGATTGACTTAGAACCGGTAAACCGGGGTCAGACCCGAAGGGTCAGACCCCAGTCTGCGGCAGCCGCGGGTCAGGGGTCTGACCCTGCGGGTCAGACCCCGGTTTACCGGTTTACAATGACCCAATGCGCAAACCTTATTACCTGCTCTTTCCGGCAGCCGCGATCATCACCGCCGCCTACCTGCTCGGCGCCCACCGCGCCGGCAACGAGCAGTTAGCCCAGGGCCAGCGCCAGCTCCAGCTGATGGCCCCCGAACTGCAATCCGTCCTCGAACGCTTCGAAACCCTCCCCTTCGTCCTGGCCCAGCAACCCGACCTCCCCAACGCCCTGGCCCATCCCAACGACGCGGAAGCCATCGCCCGCCTGAACCAGACCCTGCAAACCATCCAGCAGCAAGCCAAGGTCGGCGCCCTATACCTGATGGACCGCAACGGCCTGACGCTGGGCGCCAGCAACTGGGACCAGCCGCTCGGCTTCGCCGGCAAGAACTTCTCCTACCGCCCCTACTTCCAAGCGGCGTTGAAGGGCGAAGCGGGCCGCTTTTACGGCATCGGCACCAGCACCAGCGAAGCCGGTTACTTCATCGCCCAGCCGGTCTACCGGCGCGGCGCGATCGACGGCGTGATCGCCGTCAAGATCAGTCTTGCCGAGATCGAGCGCCACTGGCACAGCAGCGAAGACCCGATCGTGCTGGCCGACCGCCACGGCGTCATCTTCCTCAGCAACCGCCCCGCATGGCGCTACCACAGCCTCGCCCCGCTGCCGCCCAGCGCACTGGCGGAGCTGGCCAGCACCCAGCAATACACCGGCCGCGACGTCGCGCCGCTTGCGCGCAATCCCGGTCCGCGCGTTGCGCAGCAAGTAGGCCGCCTTGGCTGGCAGCTGATGATTTTCCCGAACCAGTTGCGCGTGGTCCGCAGCGGCATCAACTGGGCGCTGGCGTCCGCCTTGCTGCTGGCTTGCGGCGCCATCTCCTATTGGGCCATGCACCAGCGCCGCCGCCGGCGTGAAGAACGCCTTGCCTTCGACCGAGAACTGGAATCGCGCATCGCCCAGCGCACGCAGCAACTGAGTGAAACCAACCGCATCCTGCGCAGCACCCAGAATGAGCTGGTGCAGGCGGGCAAGCTGGCCATGCTGGGGCAGATGGCGGCAGGCATGACCCATGAACTGAACCAGCCACTGGCCGCGATCCGCGCCTTTGCCGACAATGCGCGCACCTTCCTGGAACGCGGCCAGCCGGAGCAGGCGGCCAGCAACCTGGGGCATATCGGCGATGCCAGCGCACGCATGGGCGCCATCATCAGCCAACTGAAAGGCTTCGCGCGCAAGGATGAAACCATCGGGCCGGTGGACCTGGGAAGTGCCGTGCGCAGCTCCGCCTTCCTGCTCGAGAGCGAAGTCAAACGCCGCCATGTGGTGCTGGAGATCGATACCGGTGCCGCTCCGTTGACCGTGGCGGGCGACATGGTGCGCATCGAACAGGTGCTGATCAACCTGCTGCGCAATGCGCTGGACGCGGTCGAGGGCGTGCCGCAGCCGCGCGTCACTGTCGTGCTGGCGCGCGATGGCGGCGACGGCATTGCGCGCATCAGCGATAATGGGCCTGGCATTCCCCAGGACGTGGCGGCCCACCTGTTCGAACCATTTTTCACCACCAAGCCGGCCGGGCAGGGGCTGGGCCTGGGGCTGGCCATTTCATCGTCCATCGTGCAGGCCATGAACGGCCGGCTGTCCGCCCACAACCTGGACGGCGGCGGCGCGCAATTCGAGTGTCGCCTGCCGCTCATTTCTGAAGGAGCAGCGCAATGAAGGCGCTTTTGGTTGAAGACGAGGCCGCACTGCGCCTGGCCACCTCGCAAACGCTGGAACTGGGCGGCTTCGTGGTGCGGGCCTGTGCCAGTGCGGAGGAAGCGCTGCCCAGGCTGCAGGCGGATTTCGCCGGCGTGGTGGTGACCGATGTCCGGCTGCCGGGCCTTTCCGGGCTGGACTTGCTGGCCCGCGTGGCGGCGCTCGATACCGAATTGCCTGTGATCGTGGTCACCGGCCATGGCGACGTGGACATGGCGGTGGCGGCGATGCGTGCGGGCGCCTATGACTTCATCGAAAAGCCTTTTGCCGCCGAACGCTTGATGGATGCGGTGCGGCGCGCGCAGGAGCGGCGCAACCTGGTGCTGGAGAACCGCCGTTTGCGAGCCGAGCGCGCGCAACATCCCGATATGCCGGATCTCGTCGGGCGCTCGGAAGCGATCGAACATTTGAAAGTGGTGGTACGCAATGTGGCGCCGACCGGGGTGGATATCCTGATCAATGGCCAGACCGGCACCGGCAAGGAAGTGATGGCGCGCCTGATCCACGCTGCCAGCGGGCGCAAGGGAAATTTCGTCGCGATCAATTGCGGTGCACTGCCGGAGTCCGTGTTCGAGAGCGAAATCTTCGGCCATGAACCGGGCGCGTTCACCGGCGCGCAAAAGCGCCGCATCGGCAAGCTGGAATATGCCAACGGGGGCACGGTGTTCCTCGATGAGATCGAGAGCATGCCCATGGCCTTGCAGGTGAAGCTGCTGCGCGTATTGCAGGAGCGCCGGCTGGAGCGGCTGGGCGGGAATGAGCCGGTAACGCTGGATTGCCGCGTCGTGGCGGCCAGCAAGGCCGACTTGCTGGCCCTGTCGGCGCAGGGTCTGTTCCGCGAGGACCTGTATTACCGCATCGGCGTGATCAGCATCGATTTGCCGCGCCTGCGCGAACGGCGCGAAGATATCCCGCTGCTGCTGGCGCATTTCGTGGCCGAGGCGGCACAGCGCTACCAGCGGCCGGTGCCGGTGTGGACGCCTGAGCAGATGGCGGCCTGGCAGGCGGCGGACTGGCCCGGCAATGTGCGTGAGTTGCGCAATTTTGCGGAACGGCTGACGCTCGGGCTCGTCCCGCCTTCGGCTGCCGCAGGCCCGGCCCAGTCTCCCGGCGGCGCAGCGACCGCCCCTTCCGCGGCGGTGGCGATTGGCGCAGGCATCTCCGCGCCGGCCGCAAGCGCGACCAGTGCGGGCAGCGCGTGGGCGGCAGGCGCCGGGGCGCCAGCCACTGCCGCGATGTCGTCCGGCGCGATGTCGGCGGGAGCGGCATCGGCTGCCGGCGTCGTGTCGGCGGGCGGCACCCCGGTTGGCGGGGCCACGGCCGCAAACCCGCTGGCCGGCCCGGGCGCCGCGCCGGGTGCCGACCATGCATCGCTGCCGCAACTGGTGGATGCCTACGAACGCGACCTCATCCTGCGCGCCCTGGCCGCTGCCGACAATAATGTGGCGTTGGCCGCCGACCGCCTGCTGCTGCCGCGCAAGACCCTGTACGACAAACTGAAAAAGCACCACATCCAGCGCGAGTGATATGTAGTGAAGCTACATATTTTGAGGTAAGATTTCTGTAGCACCACTACTACGGAGACCAAATGAAGCAGCGCATTCTCGCGGCAGCCATCGTGCCCGCCCTGGCAGCGTTTTCCGCCAGTATCGCGGCCGCGCCGACGGCCCAAGCAGCGGCCGGCGCCGGAGCACCAACCACCGCCCTGGCCGCCTCCCCCACTGCCGCCACCCCGCCCACCCTGGCATCCTGCGACGGCCCGCACGAAACCGTGCTGGCGCCGATCCAGGGCTTCGACGCGCGCGCACTGTGGCTCGATGGGCGGCTGGCGAGATGGAGCGGCGTGCAAGCCGAGGGACAGTTCAAGCTGTATTACGCCAATGCCGCCGGCATCAGCGCCCCGCAAGGCGGTACCGTCGGCGGCGCCGATGGCGCGCTGACGCTATCGGTGACGAACGCCGCGCTCCCGGCGCCATTGGCCGCACGCTTCAAATACAGTGGCGACGGCGTGGTGCTCGCGCTGTCCGATGCCGACCGCGTCCGCCTGCCGGCGCTGCTGGCCAAACAACTGGTACTGGTGCAGGAGAATGCCGGCGGCACCGTGCGCGACGCCACCGCAGTGCAAGTGCCCGGCGCCCTGGACGACATCTATGCCGCAGCCGAGCAGGCGCCAGACCTGGGCGTCACGGTCGGCAAGGCCGCGACCAGCTTCAAGCTTTGGGCGCCGACCGCGCAGCGTGTCTTCGTTTGCGTCTACGACTCCGGCAGCGGCAAGCCCAAGTCCATCACCGCCATGCGCGCCGATGCCAGGACCGGCATCTGGTCCGCCAGCGCACGCGGCAACCAGTCCGGCCGCTATTACAAGTATGTGGTGGACGTGGTCACCCCGAAAACCGGCCTGGTGCGCAACCTCGTCACCGATCCCTACTCTGTCAGCCTGAGCGCCGATTCGGCGCGCAGCTACATCGCCGACCTGGCCGATCCGCACCTGGCGCCGCCGGGCTGGAACAAGGACCAGCCCCCTGCCAAGGTCAAGGCGCAGCCGGACATGTCGATCTATGAACTGCACGTGCGCGACTTTTCGATCAACGACTTGACCGTCAGCGCCATGAACCGCGGTAAGTACACAGCCTTTCGCGAAACCGGCTCGAACGGCATGAAGCATTTGTCCATGCTGGCAAAGGCCGGGCTGACCGACGTGCATCTGCTCCCCGTGTACGACCTGGGCAGCGTGCCGGAAAAAGGCTGCGTCGCCCCGATCGTGCACGGCGCGCCGGACGGCGACCAGCAGCAGCGGATCGTCGGCGAGAACGCGCAGAAGGATTGCTACAACTGGGGCTACGACCCCTGGCACTACAGCGCGCCTGAAGGCAGCTACAGCACCGACGCCAGCGATGGCGCACGCCGCATCATCGAATTGCGTGAGATGGTGATGGCACTGCACAAGGCCGGCCTGCGCGTCGGCACCGACGTGGTGTACAACCACACTTACCGCGGCGGCCAGCATGAGCGCTCGGTGCTCGACCGCATCGTGCCCGGCTACTACCACCGCCTGAACCTGAAGGGCGACATCGAACAATCGACGTGCTGCTTCAATACGGCGACCGAGCACCGCATGATGGCAAAGCTGATGATCGATTCGGCCGAACTGTGGACCAGGCATTACCACATCGACTCCTTCCGCTTCGACCTGATGGGCCACCAGCCGCGCGCCGCGATGGAAGCCCTGCAGGCGCGCGTCGACAAGGCAGCCGGCCGCCACGTGAACCTGATCGGCGAAGGCTGGAACTTCGGCGAAGTGGCCGATGGCGCCCGTTTCGTCCAGGCTTCGCAGCTTTCGTTGAACGGCAGCGGCATCGGCACCTTCAGCGACCGTGGGCGGGATGCCGTGCGCGGCGGCGGTGCCGGCGATTCGGGTCCGCAAATGATTGCGCAACAGGGCTACGTGAATGGCCTGGTATATGACGTCAACGCCGGTGCGCCCCTGCGTCCGGTGGCCGATTTGCTGCAGGCGGCCGATATGGTGAAGGTGGGGCTGGCTGGCTCGATCCGCAGCTACCGCATGCAGACCTTCACCGGCGAGAGCAAGGAACTGCAAGCCATCGTCTATGGCGGCAGCCAGCCGGCGGGCTACGCCAGCCAGCCGGGCGAAGTAGTCAATTACGTGGAAAACCACGATAACCAGACGCTGTACGACATCAATGTCTTCAAGCTGCCGCTGTCCACCACCAGCGCCGACCGGGCACGGGTGCAGATGCTGGCGGCGGCCATCAATGCGTTCTCACAAGGCGTGGCTTACTACCATGCGGGCTTTGAAATCCTGCGTTCGAAGTCGATGGACCGCAACAGCTTCGAATCGGGCGACTGGTTCAACCGGCTCGATTGGACTTACCAGGACAATTACTTCGGCGTGGGCCTGCCGCCGGCGGCCGATAACGGCAAGGATTACCCGCTGATCCGGCCGCTGCTGGCCAATGCGGCGCTGAAACCGACGCCGGTCGATATCGCCTTTGCGCGCGACACGTTCAGGGATTTGCTGCGCATCCGCGCGGGCAGCACGCTGTTCAGGATGCGGACGGCGGAGGATATCAAGCAGCGCCTGCATTTCCTGAATACGGGACCGGGGCAGGTGGCGACGGTGGTCGCGGCACGGCTGGATGGTGTGGGGTATGAAGGCGCCGGGTTCCGGACCGTGGCTTACTTTATCAATGTGGACAAGGTGGAGCGGACGGTCGCTGCCCCGGGCGAGGCTGGGAAGGGGTATCGCCTGCATCCTGTGCATACCGCGGCCGGCGCCGGCGATAAGCGGGCGGCGGAGGCACGTTATGATGCCGCTACCGGGTCGTTTGTCATTCCTGCGCGGACCGCTGTCGTGTTTGTTGAGTGAAAACCGGCAGGACGGTGTCAGACCCCAGGGTCTGACACCGGTTTACCGGTTTTACCGGCCCAGCAGCACCGTGGCGTGCTTGCCGCCAGTTCGCACCACGCCACCTTTCACAACGTAGGTCGCGCCCGAATACGCATCCTTCACCCGGGTCCCATCCGCAAACACATCCCCGACAGTAATATCCACCGGCTGCCCAGTCTTCACATCGATAGCCACAACCACCTTATCCTCCCCCCGCACGCGGCTGAAGGTGTACGGCGCATCCGCCAATTTCCGATGCGCCCCCGCCCCGATGGCCGGATGCGCCTGCCGGAACTTGCCCAGCTTCGCCCAATGCGTACGCACCGCAGCCTGCGCCTTGAGATCGTCCCAATTCATATACGAGCGCAGTTTCGCATCGCCCGTCGCCTCAGCCACGTCGAGGCGGCGCGCCGTCTCGTCCCCGTAATAAATCTGCGCCGCCCCCGGCGCCAGCAACAGCTTGTTCGCCGTTTCAAACGGCTTCGTGCGTGCCGGGTCGAAAGGGTTGCCATCGTCGTGCGACGACATATAGTTCAGCACCGAATACCCTTTGAGCGGCCCCGCCAGCTGCGCAGCATACTTGCCGAACATCGACTCATAATCGCCCTTCGCATCGTGCACCATGCCGAAGTTGATCAAGCCATCAAACCCATTGGCGAAGAAATTCGCCTTCGCACCACCGCCCATGTCGAATTCCTGGCCGTGCGCGATGTTGTAGTTATATACCTCCGCCACCATGAAAAAGCGGCCATCGCCCAATACCTTCCTCGGGTTGGCGCGCTTCCAATCCTCATGCGCCGCCAGTGCCACCTTGCGCAGCTCAGCCCAGACGCCAGGCTCGGTGTGCTTGACCGTATCGCCCCGGAAGCCGTCGATGCCGAACTTGCGCACCCAGTCCGCGTGCCACTTCATCAGGTAATAGCGCGGCGCGCGCGGATGCCCGGTGCGCGCAAAGAATTCGTCCAGCTCCTTCATTTCACGCTCATAACGCCCCTCGGCCTTCCACTTGGCAGCCAAGGCTGCCGGCAGCGCCACCGGCGCGTCGCTCTCCGTACGGAAATCGGGGAGGTTTTTCACCAGCGTGCAGGTAACCGTGCTTGGCACATCCTTGTGCTGGCATTGCGGCTCGGTACGCACCCAGCCTTCCGGCCATACCGGGTCGGCATCGGTCACGGGACCGGTATGGTTCATCACCACGTCAAGCATGACGCGGATGCCGCGCGCATGGGCGGCATCGACGAAATCGCGGAAGTCTTTTTCCGTGCCGAGGTTGGCGTCGACAGCGGTGAAGTCGCGTGCCCAGTAACCGTGGAAGCCGTAGGATTTGCCGGTGCCTTCATCCGTCCCCGCGTGGATCTGCTCCACCGGCGGCGTGGTCCAGATCACGTCCACGCCCAGGTCGTCGAAATAGCCGGACTTGATTTTCGCAGTCAACCCCTTGAAGTCTCCCCCCATGTAGCCGCGCAGCGGTGCGGCATCGGCTTTGCGGCCGTACGCCAGGTCGTTGGCCTTGTCGCCATTGGCGAAACGGTCGGTCAGCAGGAAGTAGACGGTCGCATTCTCCCAAAGGAATGGCTTGGGCGGCGCCGCGAGTGCGGCGTGGGTGCCGGTGGCTAGCAACAGGGACAAGGCAAGGGACGAAAGTTTCATGCGTTTTTTCCTATGTGATGACAGATGGATTGGTTCGGCCGGTATGCATGACGATGCTCGCCACGCTATCGGCAATGGCGATGAGCCCCGCCAAGGCTTGCTGCGTCGGGATGCGATGCTGGGCTGGATCGGCTTCGTAGCGCTCAAGGTAGACCCGCAATGTGGCGCCTTCCGTGCCGGTGCCGGACAGGCGGTAGACGATGCGCGAGCCATCCGTCATCATGATGCGGATGCCCTGCTGGCTTGCGTGCGAACCGTCCACCGGGTCGCTGTACTCGAAATCGTCGGCGGCCTGTACTTCGTAATGGTTCATCTTCTGACCCGGCAGGTTGGCCAGCTTGATGCGCAAGTCCTGCATCAGCAGGCGCGCCGCGTCCGGCGCGATCGCTTCGTAATCGTGGCGCGAATAGAAGTGGCGGCCGAAGCGCTGCCAGTGGGCTGTCACGATGTCCTGCACGGAGCCGCCGCCCACTACCAGCAGGTTGAGCCAGAACAGTACCGCCCATAAGCCATCCTTTTCGCGGAGATGGTTCGATCCGGTGCCATAGCTTTCCTCGCCGCACAGCGTGGCCTTGCCGGCGTCGAGCAGCGTGCCGAAATACTTCCAGCCGGTGGGCGTTTCGTAGCACGGTATGCCCAGTTCCGCCGCCACCCGGTCGGCCGCACGCGAAGTCGGCATCGAGCGCGCGATGCCGGCCAGGCCGCCCGCATAGCCCGGCGCCACAGTGGCGTTGGCAGCCAGCACGGCCAGGCTGTCGGAGGGCGTGACGACGAAGTCGCGGCCGACGATCATATTGCGGTCGGCATCGCCGTCGGAGGCAGCGCCGAAATCGGGCGCCGCCTGCGCACACATGATGTCCAGCAGTTCCTCGGCATTGACTGGATTGGGGTCGGGATGCAGGCCGCCAAAGTCTTCCAGCGGCTCGCCGTTGATCACGGTGCCTGCCGGTGCGCCCAGCATACCTTCCAGGATGGCGCGGGCATACGGCCCCGACACGGCATGCATCGCATCGAAGCGCATGGTGAAGCCGCCGGCAAACAGGCGGCGGATCGCATCGAAATCGAACAGCTGCGCCATCAGTTCCGCATAGTCCCCTACCGGATCGACCACTTCGACGCGCATGCCTTCGAGTGCCGCGTTTGCCCCCAGCGTATCGATGTCGACGTCGGGCGCATCGCTGATGCGGTATTGCGCCAGCTGCAACGTGCGCTCATAGATTGCTTCGGTCAGCTGTTCCGGCGCCGGTCCGCCGTTCGCCCCGTTGAATTTGATGCCGAAATCGCCGTCCGGCCCGCCGGGATTATGGCTCGCCGACAAAATGATGCCGCCCAGCGCATGGTATTTGCGGATCAGGCAACTGGCGGCCGGCGTCGACAGGATGCCGCCCTGCCCCAGCAGCACGCGCGCGAAGCCGTGCGCCGCCGCCATCTTCAGGATCACCTGGATGCCGGCACGGTTGTGGAAGCGGCCATCGCCGCCCAATACCAGCGTCTTGCCGCTGACATCGCCCAGCGTGTCGAACACGCCCTGGACGAAGTTTTCGAGATAGGAAGGCTGCTGGAAGACTGCGACTTTCTTGCGCAGACCCGAAGTCCCCGGACGCTGGCCGGGGATGGGGGACGTTGCTACCGTCTGGATTGCCATATTCGCTCCTCCTGGGGTGAAAGTCGGGGTCAGCTCTGGCAACCGGACATTTTGTGCTGAAAGTCGGGGTCAGCTCTGGCAACCGGACATTTTGCGCAGCAAAATGTC
>CAMLRG010000086.1 GCA_946482335.1 uncultured Duganella sp.
CAAGCGCTTATAGGAATAGATGCCATCGGCGCCGTCCTTGTTGCGCGCTTCGAGCCAGCCTTCGAAGCCATCGAGGGCGCGCTGGGTCCCCAGGTTCAGGCCGGGCCGCGCATTGATGTGCTCCAGCAGGCGCGCCTTGTTGGGGTGGTTGACCAGGATGCCTTCGCTGGTCATGATGAACATGAAGCCGGTCTTGCCCGGCCTCATATTGTTGAAGTGATGGAAGAAGTCGGAATTCAGCAAATCGATGCTGCCCACCAGCACCACCTGCACGTCGCCGCCACTGTCGACGATGGGATGGGTCAGCACCACGACCGGCAAATTGGACACGCGGCCGCGCAGGGGCGGCGAAATGATGGCGCGCTTGAGCGCCATGGTTTGTTCGAAATAGGGTCGGTCGGCGACGCTGGGGTTGCCCAGTTGCGGCGCGCGCAGGCTGGTCAGATAGGTTCCGTTGGCATCGAAGGCGGCCACGTTGGCAAATTCGGTGGCGGCCAGGGCATGGCGCTCGATGGCCTGGCGGATCGCTTGTGGCGTGCGCTGGCCGGGCGGCACCGCTTCGGCAATCGACGCCAGCAGCATGCGCTTGACGACCAGTTGTTCGTCGATATGGGCTGCCGCCACCGACAGCAGGCTGAATTGCTGCTGGCCGATGACGCCCTTCATGTCCTTTTCCGACATCGACAGCGCGAGCCAGGTCAGCACGGTGGTGGTGGCCAGCACGAACAGGATCACCACGCAGGTCATGCGCGCGCGCAAGCTCTGTGGTAGCAGTCGGGAGGCAGCCATGGTCTAGTATTGCACACCTGTTTCGCGGTGTGTTCTAAAATCGAAGCCATGGCAACGCATTTTCACCTCGCATGGGAGCTGGGCGGCGACAGCGCGCACGCCGCGCGGCTGCGGCTGTTGGCCCAGGCCTTGCAGGCGCGTGGCCACACGGTCAGCCTGGCGGTGCGCGACCTGGAGCAGGCGCGGCGCCTGCTCGGCGACCTCGATGCGATGCTGCTGCAAGCGCCGGTGTGGCTGCACGGCGCACCGCAGCACCCCGCCAGCCTGGCCGAAGTCATGCTGGGCGCCGGCTACCGCGATGCCCACGCGCTGGACGGACTGGTGCGCGGCTGGCGCGCCCTGTTCGAATTGCTGAAACCGGATGTGGTGGCGGCCGACTTCGCGCCGACCGCCTTGCTGGCGGCGCGCACCCTGGACATCCCCGCGGCGGCGATGGGCGCGGCTTTTTCCTTGCCACCCGCCGGTCAGCCCTTGCAGAACCTGCGGGCCTGGGAAGGGGCCGATTTGCCGCGCCTGGCCGCGGCCGAGCTGCACGTGCTGAAGGTGATGAATGCAGTGCTGGTGCACCATGGCGGCGTCCCCTATGTGCAGGCGGCCGATGGCTTGCTGGGCCGCCAGCATTTCCTGTGCGCCTGGCCCGAGCTCGACCCCTATGGCCGCGCGGCAGAAAGCGAGCAATGGTTCGGCCCCGGCTTCGTGGCGCCGGCCGGCGAAGCGCCGCAATGGCCGCCCGGCCAGGGACACCAGGTGTTCGTCTACCTGCGCCAGGAACATCCGGCCCATGCCGCCGTGCTGCATGCGCTGGTGATGGAGGGGTGCCGGGTGCTGTGCTACCAGCCGGAGGTGGCCGCCGGCGCCGTGCCGCCGGTGCATGCCAGCAGCCTGGTGTATGCGCGCGGTCCGGTGGACCTGGGGGCGGCGCTGGCGGCGGCGCGCATCTGCGTCAGCCAGGGCGGGGAGGGCACATTGGCGCATGCCCTGCAGGCCGGCGTGCCGCTACTGCTGTTGCCGACCCAGCTCGAACGCTATCTGCTGGCGCAGCGGCTGGAAGCGGCCGGGGTGGCCGTCAACGGCGGGCGCTTGCCGGCGGCCGTCGATTGGCGCGGGGTGGTGCGCAGCCTGTTGATGGATGGCCGCACCCTGCTGGCGGCACGCGGCGCGGCCAGCCGCTATGCCGGCTTTACGCCGGCACAGATGGCCGAACGCCTGGCGGCGCGCCTGGAACTGCTGGCGGCCAATGCCTAGTGCGGCGGCGGCTGGCGCTGGGCGCAATACTGGCGCCAGGCCAATTCCTCCAGCGCGGCGACCGCGTCGCGCAATCCGTCGAAGCGCGGGTCGGTAAAACTGCGCGCAAACCGTTCATGAAATGCGGCCCGTTCGCCTTCCGTGGGCGTGGGGGTGGTACGTGGCTGCTCCATCCTGATCTCCAATGCTTGGGGACAGTTTGATCGCAGGCAATGTTCGCGTCTGTGCGGCAGCACACCTTCCGCAGGACGTCCAGGTAAGTTTTGTCATTTGAGCAAGATGCGCGCACCCTGCAAATTCTCATAGGAGAAACATTGCGAAATGCTTCACAAATCAGTACACTCAATTTAATTACGGCAACCATTTAGTTCCGAAAAAGTGTATTCACAGGCGCAAATCGATCCGGTCGTCAGTTTCCTGAACACGCAAGGTGAAGCAGTCCGCGGCACCATCGTGACGCTCCAGCGCAAATCGCTGGTGATGGAAGTCTATAACCCCTATTCCATTGTCCAGGTCAGCGAAGTGTTAAACGAGCTGACGGTACGCATGGGCACGGCCAGCGCCTACATCGGCAAGGCGGTGGTGATCAGCATGGTCAACACCGGCTTGACCGCGGTGGTGTCCGTGACCCTGATTGACGAATGGCGCGAGCTGAGCGAAGTGGTGCTGCTGCCCGGCGCCGTGGGGCGCGAGGCGAGCAAGTTCGTGCTCGACTGGGATGACCGCTTCCGCATCCGGCGCGACTACCAGATTGCCGTCAACGAATCGCGCGCCTACCTGGCCGAGGTGGCGCGCTGGGTCGAGCAGGTCGACATGTCCGATTCGCTGCCCAAGGAAGGCGGGCGCTTGCGCGCCGACGTGTTCTACGAGCTGGCCGAACCGCTGATCCTGCGCGTGCGCCGCTATTTCGACGACTTGAACAAGGAAGCCGGGATGGTCGAGCAGGAAGCGGCCGCCGCCCACCGTGCCTTTGCCCAGGGTGCGCTGCATCCGCTGATCCTGCGCGCCCCGTTCGTGTTCCGTACCTTCAGCAAGCCGCTGGGCTACGCCGGCGACTATGAGATGGTGAACCAGATCCTGGGCGATCCGCGCCAGGGGCCGAGCACCTACTTCCAGATCGTCAATGCCGCCTTCCTGCAGACGGCGGTGGCGGTGGCGCACCGCAACCGGATCGATATCCTGGTCGATTTCCTGAAGCGCCATGCCGACGCGGCGCGCCGTACCGGGCGTCCTTTCCGCGTGCTGAACGTGGGCTGCGGCCCGGCCCAGGAAATCCAGCGCTTCCTGCGCGAGTACGACGAGCCGCACTGGCTGTCGTTCGAACTGGTCGACTTCAGCGAGGAAACGCTGGCCTGGACGCGCGGCCAGTTGAGCGCGATCGGCGCCGGGCTGGCGCGCCAGCCCGACATCCGCTTCGTGCAGGATTCCGTGCATAACCTGCTGAAGCGCCGCACCGACGGGCCGCAAGTGGGGGCCGATTTCGATGTGGTGTACTGCGCCGGCCTGTTCGACTACCTGTCCGACAAGGTGTGCAGCCGCCTCCTCAGTTATTTCGCTTCCTGCATGCGCAGCGGCGGGCGCCTGCTGGTGACCAACGTCCACAGCAGCAACCCGGAACGCCCGGGCATGGAACATTTGCTGGAGTGGTACCTGATCTACCGCGATGAAGCCAAGATGGACCAGCTGCTGCCGCCGCAGTCGCGTGAGCGCACCACCTATGTCGATGCGACCGGCGTCAATGTATTTGCCGAAGCGTCGCTGCCATGACTGGCCCGGCACCGTTTGTGGCACCGCCGTTCGTGGCCCCGCACCTGCACAAGGCCTATGAAGCCGATTTGCGCGCCTACCGGCTGCGCTTCAGCCGTGGCGGGGCGTGGACGGCGATCGCCCTGGTGCTGCTGGGCATCGGGCTCGATTACAGCCTGTACCGCGAGCACCTGACCGAGTTTGCGCTGGCGCGGGTGCTGGTGTCGTTCGGGATCCTGGCCATCATCGGCCTGATGCGCCGGCCATGGGGGGCGCAGCACGTGGAAGCCATGAGCTTCACCTGGCTGATGCTGCCGCAAGTGATGATCGCCTGGATGATCGCCAGCACCGAAGGCGCCGGATCGATCTATTATGCGGGCCTGAACCTGGGCGTGTTCGCCTCGGCCATCGCATTTGCTTTCCGCATGTGGCAAAACCTGACGCTGGGCCTGCTGACCTACATGCTGTATGCGGCGGCCTGCTGGGTGCATGCGGGCAGCGACAGCATGAGCGGCGCTTTCGCCGTCAATTCGCTGCTGCTGGCCTTCAGCGCCATTGCCAGCGCCGTGTGCACCTATTACAACGAGCAGGCACGCCTCAACCTGTTCCAGCTCAAGGCCGAACTGGCCGACAAGAACGCCCAGCTGGAAGCCAACAACCGCAGCCTGGCCGAAATCAAGGGCCAGATGCTGCAGCAGGAAAAGATGGCCGCCCTCGGCACCCTGGCCGCCGGCTTGCTGCACGAGGTGAACAATCCGGTCAACTTCTGCATGATGGCGATCGATATCGCGCTGGAAGAGCCGGGCGCCAAGAGCAGCGAAGTGCTGTACGAATGCCTGACCGACGCCAAGTCGGGCATGCAGCGCGTGCAGTACATCGTGTCGGATTTGAAGACCTTCGCCTACCGCAAGTCCGGTACCGACCACGAGAGCGCCCAATTCCTGTTCGAGCGCGCGCTGGAATCGTCGGTGCGCCTGGTGGGCCATGAAATCAAGGGCATCAAGGTCCAGCGCCACCTGCAGCCAGACACCCTGGTGCGCGGCGACGAAGCGGCCATCATCGGGGTGCTGATCAACCTGTTGAGCAATGCCGCCCTGGCCATGCGCAAGGGCGCCACCAGCGGGCCGACCATCGACATCTACGCCGAAGCGCGCGGCGAGCGCCTGAAGGTCACGGTGCGCGACAATGGCCCGGGCATCGCGCCGGAAAACATCGGCCGCGTGTTCGAGCCCTTCTTCACCACGCGCGAAGTGGGGCAGGGCCTGGGCCTGGGCTTGAGCATCTGCTACAGCGTGATCCAGCGCCATGGCGGCTTGCTGGCGGTCGAGAGCGTGCCGGGCGAATGGACACAGTTCAGTTTCGATTTGCCGCGCGTCACGGGAGGCGAGAAATGAGCGAACGCCCACAGCCCGCCACGGTGCTGTACGTCGACGACGAAGAGTTGGCGCGCAAGTATTTCGCGCGCGCGGTGGAGGGCGACTACACCGTGCTGACCGCGCCCGGCGTGGACGAGGCCTTGGAAATCCTGCGCCAGCCGGACAGCGAGGTCGACGTGCTGGTGACCGATTACCGCATGCCGGGCCGGGTCGGCGGCGAACTGCTGCGCCAGGTGGAACGCGACTATCCGCACCTGGTGCGCATCCTGGTGACCGCCTACGCCGACAAGGAAGTGCTGCTGGAGACCATCAATGGCGGCGACATTTTCCGCATCCTGGAAAAGCCGCTGGACACCGGCACCGTGCGCGACGCCTTGCGCCTGGCCAGCCTCAATGCGCGCGAACGCGCGATGCGCCGCCAGAGCCTGCTGGCGATCGAGGAAACCGTGGCCTTCCTGGCGCACGAACTGAATACGCCGCTGGCCACCATCGCCAATTTCGCGCGCAACATCCAGCGCCGCGTCAATGGCCAGGGGCCGGACAATGGCTTGCCGCTGAAAGCCGATATCGGCAATGCCGCGGCGCACATGAACGACAATGCGCGCTACTGCCTGTCGGTGCTGTCCTCGTTCGTCGAATCGGTCAAGCGCGCCAGCGTGGTGCCGGCGGCGCGCCTGGCCAACGGCAGCGCGCAGCAAATGGTGACGGCGCTGCTGGGCGTATATCCGCTGACGCCGCAGCAGCGCAACATCATCGAAGTGGCGGTGCAGGGCGACTTTACCGTGCGCGCCTCGCCCAACTGTGTGGCGCTGGTGCTGGCTTCGCTGCTGAGCAATGCGCTGCGCGCGCTGCAAGAGCATCCTGAGCCCCGGATCAGGATCACCGTGGGCGTGGCAGACCGCCCCTACATCATCGTGGAAGACAACGGCCCGGGCATTGCGCCGGCGCTGCTGAACCGCCTGCTGCTGGACCCCGTGTCCATGCATGGCAGCGAGGGCGGCAGCGGCTGGGGGCTGATCTTCTGCAACCGCGTGATGCAATCGTTCGGCGGCCACCTGCGGGTGCAGTCGGAACAGGGTTGCTCCACGACCGTCACCATGAATTTCCCGGATTTAGAGAAGGAACCAGCATGACAGAAAAAGAAACGGCACGAAGCGCCCCGGCGATCCTGTACGTCGACGATGAGGCGACCGCCCTGAAATACTTCCAGCGGGCCCTCGGTTCGCTGGCGCCGGTCTACGTGGCCGAGTCGGTGGAAGAGGGCAAGCGCATGCTCGACGAGCATGCGGAAGAAATCGCCGTGCTGGTGTCGGACCAGCGCATGCCCGGCGCCTATGGCAATGAATTGCTGTTCTATGCCTGGGACCGCTACCCGCACATCGTGCGCATCCTGACCACGGCCTATTCGGAACTGGAGCATACGGTCGACGCGGTCAACCAGGGCCAGATCCACCGCTACATCCAGAAGCCGTGGGATATCGCCGCGCTGCGCATGGAATTGAAGCAGGCGCTGGCCCTGGCCAAGCTGCAGAAGGAGCATTCGCAGCTGCTGCGCGAAAAGCTGCTGGTGCGCCAGAAGCAGGCCGTGGCCAGCCGCATCGGCACCCTGTACACGCTGGCGGCCAGCCTGTCGGCCGCGGGCCCCTCCTGCGTGCCGGTGGAAAGCTACCTGGCCGGCGCCCTCAGCGCCGGCATGACGCCGCCGGAACCGGACTGGCTGATGCTGGACCATTCGGACTTGATCAGTTCGGAAGCGTTCCGCAGCGCTGCCTTCGGCTGCGCCGTGCGCGACCACCTGCTGGAGCTGGAGCGCCGCTATGCCGACGCCCAGCCGTCGCATGCCCTGGCGCTGCTGGCGGAAACCTTCGGCCCGACCTTCCGCGCCATCGATGCGAGCCAGGCGCTGTTCCTGCAGGCATCGCAGCTGACGGAATTCCTGGAAACCCCGACCAGTGCGCCGGTGTCGTCGCAGCACGCGTTCTGGCTGGCTTGCCTGTTGTGGATGGGCAAGCGCGGCGCCTCGCTGCAGATGGCCAGCAGCGCCCAGGGCGTCGAATGCCGCCTGGTGCAGGCCGACGCCGCCCTGACCCCGTCGCAGCTGGCGGCCTGGGTCGAGCAATTCTGACGGGCGGGCCCCAGGCGCCCGGGCCGCTGGCGTGCGCTCGGCGCCGGCCGGCTTCGCTAGCATGGCTGCAGGACCGATGCAAAAGGAGGTGCACCATGCCACGCGGAGCCAGCCCGAAACGGGAACGGGAATACAAGGAACTCAAGCAGGAGTTCAAGCAGGAAGGACGCTATCGCGGCCGCGAAGAGGAAGTGGCGGCGCGCATCGTCAACAAGCAACGCCGCGAACACGGCGAAACCAAGGCGCAAAAGTCGCGCGCCGGGCGTAAAGTGCATTAAGCAATGCACTTCGAGAAAGACTTTCTGGCAAGTTTTTGAGGGAGAGTCGGTTATACTCTCAGGCATCGGAATACCGGAGCCGCCATGCCTGAGGAAGCCTCGTCCGCACCGCATCGCTGGCCCAGCCTGGGCGCCGGGCTGGCCGGGTTGCTGGCCACTGTCGCACTGCTGCTCACTGTGCTCGTGCTGCTGCTGATGGAGCGGCACGTGGGCCCCGCACTCAAGCGCAGCCTGGGCGTCGGCCTGGCGCAGCGCGCCGCCGCCACGGCCGGGCAGCTCGACGTGGCGATGTTCGAACGCTACCGTGAAGTGCAATTGCTGGCCGCCCGGCTGGCATGGCCGGCCGACAGCGGCGCCGCGTCCACGCTGCGCCGCCAGCTCGATGAGGTCCAGCGCAGCTATCCGCTGTATGCCTGGCTCGGCCTGGCCGACCGCGGCGGCCAGGTGCGCGCTGCCAGCGGCGGCCTGCTGGAAGGCGCCAGCGTGGCGCAACAGGCGTGGTGGCGCGATGCGCCGCGCGGCGTCTACCTGCACGATGTGCATCCCGATCCCGGTCTGGGGCGCCTGTTGCCCGGCGGCCGGCCGCTGCAGGTGGTCGACCTGGCCTTCCCACTCTACGATGCCGGCGGCCACGCGACGGGCGTGCTGGCGGCGCAGCTGAACTGGCACTGGGTGCGCCAGGTGACGGCGCACGACACCCTGGTGCTGGCGCGCAGCGGCACCGTGCTGGCGGGCCCCGACGCCTGGCTGGGCAAGACGCTGGACAGTGCCAGTGTGCGCGAGGCCGCGCGCCAGGCGGCGGGCCATGTCGAGGAGATCGGCGACGATGGCAAGGCTTACCTGGTGGGTTTTGCCCGCACGCGCGGTTACGATGGCTATCCCGGGCTGGGCTGGAGCGTGCTGGTGCGGCAGGATGCCGCCAGCGCGCTGGCGCCGCTGCGCCGGCTGCAAACCCTGGCGGCCCTGGCGGGCGCCGGGCTGGCCGTGCTGCTCGGCGCGGCCGGCTGGTTTGGCGCGCGCCGCCTGACGCAGCCGGTGCTGCGGGCGGCGCAGGCGCTGCGCGCCGCCGGGGCTGCCGACGCCGCCGCGCTGCCGCCGGCACTGCCGCCACCGGCCGCCTGGCGCGAGCTGCGCAGCCTGTATGCCGCTTGCCAGGCGCTGTTGCAGCGCGAACATGCCCAGCGCCAGCAACTGGCCCGCGACCAGGCGGCTGGGCAGCAGCGCCTGGCGGCGCGCGGCGCGGCATTGGAAGCAGCCGCGGGCGCCAACGCCGCGCAACTGGAAGCGGTGCTGCACGCGGCGCGGGAAGCGGTCCTGATCGTCACCCTGGACGGCGTGGTCGTCGACTGGAACCGGCGCGCCGGCGAAATCTTTGGCTGGGAACGCGCGGCGGCGCTCGGCATGGCGCTCGAGCAGCTGCTGCACACGGGACCTGGCTTGCTGGCCGGCCTGGCCGACGGCAGCATCGGCCAGCCGGTGGCCTTGGCCGGCTGGCGGCGCGGCGGTGCCCGCTTCGATGCCGAGCTGTCGCTGGTGCGCTATCCGGTCGAGGCGGGCGCGGACGCGGCGCGCTACGCGCTGTGCGTGACCGACGTGACGGAAAGCCGGCGCAGCGAAGAAGCGGCGGCCGCCCAACTGTCGGCGCTGGCCAGCGCCCAGCTGGAACTGGCGGAAAAGGAGCGCTTCCTGCGCACGGTGGCCGACCACAATCCCGCCGCCATCGCGTATGTCGACCGCGACGAAATCTTCAGTTTTGCCAACCGCAGTTGCCAGGGCTGGCTGGGCGTCGACCCGGCCAGCATGATCGGGCGCAGCGTCGAAGAGGTACTGGGCGAGGCGCAGTACGCCCAGTCGGAACGGCACGTGGGCGCCGCGCTGCGCGGCGAGCGCGTGCACTTCGAGTCCGACGTTGCCGGCACGGCCGGCACGCGCCACTTCATGACCGACTATATCCCCGACACCGATGTGCAAGGGGCGGTGTGCGGCTTCCATATCGTGGCGCTCGATATCACGGCGCGGCGGCGCGCCGAATTGCAGCAGCAGGAAGCCAGCCGCGCCAAGAGCGCCTTCCTGGCCAATATGAGCCACGAGATCCGCACCCCGATGAATGCCGTGCTGGGCATCGGCCAGCTGCTCGAGCGCACGCCGCTGAACGCCGAGCAGCGCGAGTACGTGCGCCTGATCCGCGCCTCGGGCAGCGCCTTGCTGGCGGTGGTCAACGATATCCTCGATTTGTCGAAGATTGAAGCGGGCAAGCTGGCGGTGGTGGCGGCGCCGTTCCAGCTCGACGAGCTGGCCGCATCGGTGGCGGCCGCGATGCAGGCGGCCAGCGTCGGCAAGCGGCTGGACTTGCTGCTGACGCAGGATCCCGACATGCCGCAAGCGCTGGTGGGCGATGTGCAGCGCCTGCGGCAGGTGGCGCTGAACCTGGTCGGCAATGCCATCAAGTTCACCGCCGAAGGCGAGGTGCGCGTGCACCTGGGCACCAGCGGGCCGGGCAGTGCGGTGGAAATCCTGCAGCTCACCGTCAGCGACAGCGGCATCGGCATGAGCAGCGAACAATTGGGCCGCCTGTTCAATCCCTTCGAGCAAGCCGACACCTCCACCGCGCGCCGCTTTGGCGGCACCGGACTGGGCTTGTCGATCTCGCAGCAGTTGGTGCAGTTGATGGGCGGCGCCATCACGGTCAGCAGCGAAGCGGGCCGCGGCAGCGAATTCGTGGTCTCGGTACCGCTGCAATTGGCGCAGCGCCAGCGTGCCGACGCGGCGGACGATGGCGCACTGGCCGGCCTGCGCGTGCTGCTGGTGGACGACCATGTGCCGACCCTGCATTACCTGGAAGCCCAGTTGGCGCGCTGGGGCTGTGCGGTCGAGGCGTGCGCCGCCATCCCGGCGGCAACGGCGGCGCGCTGGGAGGTGGCGCTGGTGGACTCGGTCCTGCTGGACGCGCAAGCCGGCGCGCCGGCGCCGGCGCTGTGCGGCGCGGCGTGCGTGGTGGCGCTGAACCGCAGCCTGGACCGGCAGCCGGGCGCCGGCGAGTCCGCGGCGCTGGCCAAGCCGGTGCTGCCGGCGGTGCTGCGCGAACTGCTGCGCAGCTTGCGCGGGCAAGGCGCGCCGGGCGCCGCGCCGCCAGCCGGGGCGGCAGCGGGTGCGCTGGCCGCGGTCCCGCCGGCGCTGCCGGTGGCCGGCAGCGCGGCGCTGCGCGGCGCCCGCATCCTCTTGGTGGAGGATAACCCGACCAACCAGCTCGTGACGAGCAGCATGCTGGAGCCGTTCGGCGCCGTGGTGACGGTGGCCGCGCACGGCCAGCAGGCGCTGGACTTGCTGCGTGCCGGCCCGGCCGCCTTCGACCTGGTGCTGATGGATGTGCAGATGCCGGTGATGGATGGTTTCGAGGCGACGCGCGCGCTGCGGCGGCAGCTGGGCTTGCGCCTGCCGGTACTGGCGATGAGTGCCGGCGTGCTCGATACGGAACAGGCCCTTTGCCGTGAATGCGGCATGGACGGCTTCATCCCCAAGCCAGTGGACCAGGCCTACCTGCTGGCCACCATGGCCGCCCACCTGGGCCGCACCGCGGGCGCGGGCGCAAAGGCCGGTGACGCAGCCGGCGACGCAAAAGAGCTGCCGGCGCTGGACCTGCAGCCCGGCGTGTTCGCGGTGCGCAAGCTGTTGTCCATGATAGGCAACGGGCCGCAGCGGCAGGATATCGTGCACCTGGTGGGACGTGTGGTGCGCCAGTCGCAGGCGGAATTCGAGGCGGCGCGCGCGCGGTGGCAGGCGGGCGATGCGACCGGCGCCGCCGCCGCGCTGCATGCGTTGCGCGGCGGCGTGGGCAGCCTCGGTGCGCGCCAGTTCGCCGACGCCACGCTGGTGCTGGAACAAGCGCTGCGCAGCGGCGACAGCGCCGCCGCCGCCAGCCAGTTCGCCGCGGCCCAGGCGGCGTTGTCGGCAACGCTGGCGGCAGCGGCGCGCTGGCTGCAGGCCGAACAGGCGATGCCGGACGCCGGCGTGCAGCAGGATTTGCAGACCGCGATGCACACCCTGGCCGATATGCTGCATGAGCGCCGATGACAGGCTGCACGCCCGTCGCTTGAGCGGCGCTTGCCGCGCGACGCCGGACGTCGCAACGGGATCGCAACGGTACCCGCGCCGTGCTAACATGGCCGCACCGCTTATTTCAGAAGTTGCGCACCATGAGTCTCGTTTCCGGCAATATTGCAATTGATGCTTTGATTTACAGCAGCTGGAAGTCCACCCCGGGCACGCCGCTCTCCCTGACCTACAGTTTCCTGCTCGCGCCGCCCGCCGATGCCAGTGCCGATGACCGCGACGGCTTCGCGCCGATGACGGCCACGCAGCGCCAGGGTGCGCGCGATGCGCTCAAGCTGTGGTCCGACGTGGCCAACCTGACATTTACTGAGGTGTCAGGCAACGGCAACCTGCAGTTCGGCACCAACCACCAGACCAACAGCAGCGGCTATGCCTACTTGCCGACGGCCGGCATCGACACCACCCAGATGTACCTGGACAAGGATGCCAGCTACAACCAGAATTACACGCCGGGCACGTATGGCCCGAGCGTGATGCAGCACGAGATCGGCCACATGCTGGGATTGAAACATCCTGGCAATTACGACAGCAGCGGCGGCACGGCCGACGGCCCCTTCCTGCCGGCCGACCAGGACAATGGCGACTATACGCAAATGTCGTACACGCCGCCCACCATCTATGCGAGCACCGGGCGCTACGCCGCCACGCCGATGCTGTACGACGTGCTGGCCATCCAGCACCTGTACGGCGCCAACATGGGCTTCCGCACGGGCGACGACGTGTACAGTTTCGCCAGCGCCGAGGCGCCGCGCTGCATCTGGGACGCGGGCGGCACCAATACCTTCGACTTTTCCGCCTGCACGGCGCGCGTCACCATCGACCTGCGCCCGGGCAGCTTCAGTTCCACCGGGCCGGGCTACCACAACATCGCGCTGGCGTTCGGGGTGACGGTGACGCGCGCCATGGCGGGCAATTACGGCTCGCAGATCTATGTCAGCGCGGCCGGCAGCGCGATCACCGGCGGGGCCGGCGCGGACAAGGTCTATCTGGGCAGCGGCAGCGACACGGTGGTGGCGGGCGCCGGCGACGATTCGGTGGTGTTCAGCAAGACCTTCGCCAGTTACAGCGTGCAGCGCGGCGTGTCGGGTGTGACGGTGGTGGGCGAGGGCATCGACAAGCTGGAAGGGGTGGAAACCCTGGTGTTCAGCGACCGCAGTGTGAACGTGGCCGATTTGCCGGTGCAGTCGGCGGTCCTCGGTTCGTCCGGGAATGACCGCATCGTGGCGGCGGCCGGCAGCGAAACCATCGATGGCGGCGGCGGCCGCGACACCGTGGTGCTGGCCGGCGCGCGCGCCGGCTTCACCGTGCAGGCCGGTGGCGGCGGCTTCACCGTGGCCGACAACGCCGGCAATGGCGGCACCGACCTGCTGCTGAACGTGGAAAAACTGCATTTTACCGACCAGGACTTGTCGTTCGAGATCAATGGGCCGGCCGGCCAGGCTTACCGCCTGTACCAGGCCACCTTCGACCGCGTGCCGGACCTGGCGGGCCTGGGTTTCTGGGTCGGCGCCATGGAAGGCGGCGTGACGCTGGAAGCGGCGGCGGCCAGCTTCATCCAGAGTGCGGAATTCATCGCCACCTATGGCGGCGTGAGCAACCGTTCCTTCGCCAGCCTGCTGTACCAGCACACGCTGCACCGGGCGCCGGACAGCGCGGGCCTGGACTGGTGGACCGCGCGGCTGGACGACGGCGCGGCGCGCAGCTCGGTGCTGGCAGCGTTTTCGGAGTCGCCGGAGAACCAGGCGCAGGTGATCGGCGCCATCCAGAACGGTATCGCCTTCATCCCTTACGGCTGATGGGCCACGCCCGGCGTGGCGCACCCGCTACGGCGTGCCGGGCAGGCTGATGCGGTTGCGGCCCATGTGCTTGGCACGATACAGCGCGGCATCGGCCGTGGCCACCAATTGCGCCGGCTGGTGGTCGTGCGAGGCGATCGCCGTGGCGGCACCGATGCTGACCGTGACGTAGCGCTTGGCGGTGCCCAGGTTGGGCAGGCGCAAGGCTTCGACCCGGCAGCGGATCCGTTCGGCCACGATGGCGGCCCCTTTCAGCGACTGGTTGGGCAGGATCACCGCAAACTCTTCGCCGCCATAGCGCGCCACCAGGTCGTTGGCCCGCATTTCGCTTGCCACCGCGGTAGCGATGCGTTTCAGGCAATCGTCGCCGCCGACATGGCCGTAGGCGTCGTTGTATTGCTTGAAATTGTCGACGTCGACCATCAGCAGCGACAGCGGCTGTTGCTGGCGCAAGGCGCGCTGCCATTCGGCGTGCAGGGTGTGGTCGAAGCAGCGGCGGTTGGCCAGGCCGGTCAGGCCGTCGCGCGTGGCCAATTGTTCGAGCGCGATCTGGGCCTGTTTTTCCTCCGTCAGGTCGCGCAAGGTTTCCACCACGGCCACCAGTTGGCCATCGCTGTCATAGATCGGGCTGGCATCGGCGGCCAGGTAGCGGCGGCCGCTGGTGCGTGGCATTTCGCACCAGTTTTCCGCGCACAGATTGTCCTGTCCGCCGGACGGCGTGCGCGATTGGCCGTCGTACAGGTCGAGGATCTCGCCGGTGCGCCCGGCAATGACCAGGTCGGCCAGGGTCGGGCGCTGCACGGCATAAAAGGCGCACCAATGGCCGCTGGTGCCCAGCAGCTCGTGCGCGGCGACCCCGGTCAAGCGTTCGCAAGCACGGTTCCAGATGATCACGCGGCCCTGTGCATCGAGGACGAAGGTGGGAATGACCAGCAGCTCCATCAGTTTGAGGGCGAAACCTTGCGGCTGGTCGGGGGAGGGTGTTTCCATCAGATGCTGGATCTTGAGGAGACTATTCATTTGGCGGCTGCCCCTTATTGTTAACGGCGTCTGGAATTTGATTGTGCCGCTGCCGCAAGGGGCAAATGTTGACTAAGCGCAAAGGCATTTCGTTTCGCGAAACGCGTTATAATGTAGGGTTGCCGACCACTGGATGTAGCTGTGACCTATAGCATCAAGGAAATTTTCTATACCCTGCAGGGCGAAGGCGCCCATGCCGGGCGTCCCGCCGTGTTCTGCCGTTTTGCCGGATGCAACCTGTGGACCGGGCGCGAGCAGGACCGTGCCGGCGCGGTGTGCCAATTCTGCGATACCGATTTCGTCGGCACCGATGGCGAGCGCGGTGGCAAATTTGCCACGCCGGTCGCCCTGGCAGCGGAAATCAACAGCCTGTGGCCGGCTGGCGCCGGCCACAAATACGTGGTGTTTACCGGCGGCGAACCGTTGTTGCAGCTCGATGCACCGCTGATCGACGCCGTGCACGCGCAAGGCTTCACGATTGCGATCGAGACCAATGGCACCATGGCAGTGCCGCCGGGAGTGGACTGGGTGTGCGTCAGTCCGAAGATGGGGGCGCCGCTGGTGGTCACGCAGGGCAATGAAATCAAGGTCGTGATCCCGCAAAAGGACCAGGACCTGGCCGCCTATGAAGGCCTGGATTTCGAGAACTTTTTCGTGCAGCCGATGGATGGCCCGCTGGCGGCCTTCAACACCACGCTGGCGATCGAAACCTGCAAGCGCAATCCGAAATGGAAGCTGAGCCTGCAAACCCATAAATTGTTGAACATACCTTAAGCCGTCCCGACCCGATGTTGACTATTACCCGTAAGCTGGAATTCGATGCCGGCCACCGCATTCCGGACCACAAGAGCCAGTGCCGCAACCTGCACGGCCACCGCTACACCCTGGAAATCACCCTGACCGGCAAGGTGATCGATGCCGAAGGCAATTCCGACAATGGCATGATCATGGACTTTTCCGACGTCAAGACCATCGCCAAGGAGCACCTGGTCGATGTCTGGGACCACGCTTTCCTGGTGTACGAGAAGGATGTCGCGGTGAAGGACTTCCTGGCCTCGCTGCCCAACCACAAGACGGTGGTGATCGACCGCATCCCGACGGTGGAAAACCTGGCCGCCGTGGCCTGGGACATCCTGAAGGCAGCCTTCAAGGACCGTTACGGCACCGGCTTGCATTTGCACAAGCTGGTGCTGCACGAAACCCCGAACTGCTGGGCCGAGATCGTCGATGCCTGACACGCAGCAAACCGCGCAGGATGCCGTGCCCGATGCCGCGCCGGAGGCCCGCTACATGCGCGAAGCGCTGCTGGAGGCGCGCCGCGCCTGGGCCGAAGGCGAAGTGCCGGTAGGCGCCGTGGTGGTCAAGGATGGGGTGATCGTCGGCCGCGGCTACAACCAGCCGATCGGCCGCCACGACCCCACCGCCCACGCCGAGATCATGGCCTTGCGCGCCGCCGCCGAAACGCTGGGCAATTACCGCCTGCCGGGCTGCGAACTGTACGTGACGCTGGAGCCGTGCGTGATGTGCTCGGGCGCCATGATGCATGCGCGCCTGGCGCGCATCGTCTACGGCGCCACCGATCCCAAGACCGGCGCCTGCGGCTCGGTCGTCAACGTGTTCGAGAGCGGGCAATTGAACCATCACGCCGAGGTGCAGGGCGGCTTGCTGGCCGACGCTTGCGGCCAGGTATTGAAAGACTTCTTCGCCGAACGCCGCGCATTGCGCAAAAACAACGCGACCTGAAGCGCGCACCCGCCCAGCCGCGCCGGTGCTATGCTGAGCTATGGCCAGCGTTGATATAAACGGTATTACGATTACCTACGAGTCCAGCGGCGACCCGGCCGGCCCGGCCGTGCTGCTCAATATGGGCTTGGCCCTGCAACTGATTTCCTGGCCGTGCGAATTTGTCGACGGGCTGGTGCAGCGCGGCTACCGCGTCATCCGCTACGACAACCGCGATGCCGGCCTGTCTTCCCAGTTCGACCACCTCGGCGCGCCGAACCTGTGGCTGGCTTACCTGCGCCACCTGCTCGGCTGGCAACAGCGTGCCGCCTATACCCTGTACGATATGGCGGGCGACGCGGTCGGCCTGCTCGACGCACTGGGCGTGGCGGCGGCCCATATCGTGGGCGTCTCGATGGGCGGCATGGTGTCGCAGATCATGGCGGCCCGTTATCCCGCCCGCACCCTGAGCCTGACTTCGATCATGTCGAGCAGCGGCCGGCCCGGCCTGCCGGGGCCGACGCCGGCGGCGCGCCGCATCCTGTTGCGCCGCACGGCCAGCGCCCACCACCGGGCGCGTGTGGTGGAGCAGATGGTCGACACCTTCCGCACCATCGGCAGCCCGGCTTACCCGATGCCGGAAGCCTTGCTGCGCCGGATGGCGGGCGAGGCGGTGGCGCGCAACGTCAACGGCGATGGCGTGGCGCGCCAGCTGGTGGCCATTGCCGCGTCGGGCGACCGCAGCGCCCTGCTGCGCAAGATCCGCTGCCCGGCCCTGGTGATCCACGGCGAGGCCGACCCGCTGGTGCCGTGCGCCTGCGGCATCGACACCGCGCGCCAGATCCCGGGCGCACGCCTGGAGCTGATACCGGGCATGGGACACGACATGCCGCCGGCCCTGGTGGGGCGCTTGCTCGCCTTGCTGGATCAGCACCTGCGCGGTAAGATGGCCGGGTGAAAAATATCGGAATTGCCATTGCCGCACCCGGCGGCTACGCCCTCGATGACGCCGCGCTGGCACGCGGGATCGCCCGCCTGGAAGAGCAGGGCTGCATCGTCCACAATTACTACGATTCCGGCCGCAAATTCCTGCGCTTCGCCGGCACGGACGAGGGCCGCCTGTCCCAGCTCAATGCCGCCGCCGCCGACCCCGATTGCCAGGTGGTGGTCGCGCTGCGCGGCCAGTATGGCATCAGCCGCATCCTGCCGCGCATCGATTTCCGTGCGATGGCCGACAGCGGCAAGCTGTTCACGGGTTATAGCGATATCACGGCTTTCCATATGGGGTTGTTCCAGGCCACGGGCCGCATCAGCTTTGCCGGCCCGATGATGTGCGATGACTTCATCCGCGAAGAGCCGGTCGATTACACGCTGCGGCAATTCTGGGATTGCCTGCGCGGGCCGGAGCACCGTGTGCGCGGCACGGCGGCCGGCAATCCCGCTGTCGACGTGCAGGGCACGCTGTGGGGTGGCAACCTGGCGATGGTCAACCACTTGCTCGGAACGCCTTTCTGGCCGCGGATCGATGGCGGCATCCTGTTCCTGGAAGATATCGCAGAGCATCCTTACCGGATCGAGCGCATGCTATTGCAGCTGCATTACGCCGGCGTGCTGGAACGCCAGCGCGCCATCGTGCTGGGCGATTTTTCCGGCTACCGCCTGTCGCCCAACGACAATGGCTATGACTTCGACGCGATGCTGGCCTTCATCCGCGCGACCGTTCCGGTGCCGGTGCTGACCGGCTTGCCATTCGGGCACGTGAAGGAGCGCTGCACCTTGCCGTTCGGCGCCCAGGCGCACCTGGTGTCCGATGCGGGAGGCTTCGACCTGACCGTCAGCGCGTATCCGACCCTGCCATGAATGGCGCAGAGAGTTATTACCGCGCTACGGCGCCCGGGGAGGCGTATGCCCCATTGACCGGGCGTCACGAGGCGCGCGTTTGCATCATCGGGGCGGGCTTCGCCGGACTGGCGACGGCGGTGTCGCTGATGGAGCACGGCGAGCGCGATGTCGTCCTGCTCGAGGCCGAACGCGTCGGCCACGGCGCGTCCGGCCGCAATGGCGGCTTTGTTTTCGGTGGATATTCGCTGGACGAACAGGCGTTGCTCGCCACTGTCGGGCCGGAGCAGGGCAGGCGGCTTTACGGGCTGACGCTGGGCGCGGTCGACCAGATCCGGCGCCGCATCGGCCAGTACGGCATCGATTGCGACGCCACGCATGGCGGCATCTACCTGGCCAATTGGTTCGACGACCCGCGCGTACTGGACGCGCGGCAGCGTTTCATGCGCGAGCACCTGGGCGTGGAATGGCAGCGCGTCACGCCGGCCGATTTCGCCGAACTGGCGCGCAGTGAGCGCTATTTCGGCGCGCTGTACGAAGAGAATGCCTTCCATTTCCATCCGCTGAAATATGCCCAGGGGCTGGCGCGCGCCTTGCGCGATGGCGGAGTCCGGGTGCACGAGGGCAGCCGCGTGACGTCCATCGAAGCGCGCCCGGCCGCATTGGCCACGCACGCAACGCCGGCGCCGCCCCACGGCGGCGGCTGGCGCGTCGCCACCGTGGACGGTGAAGTATTGTGCGACCAGGTCGTGGTGTGCTGCGGCGGCTATATCGAACGCCTGTATCCCGCCCTGGCCGGCGCCATCCTGCCGATCGCCACTTACGTGATGGTGACCGAACCGCTGGATGGCCGCATGCCGCAAGCCCTGGCGACCGACGCCGCGATCTACGACACGCGCTTCGCCTTCGACTATTACCGGCCTTTGCAGGACAGCCGCCTGCTGTGGGGCGGCCGCATTTCGATCCGTTCCCGCAGTGCGGAAGAGGTGGCGCGCCTGCTGTATGACGACATGCTGAAGGTCTACCCGCAACTGGCGGGCACCAGGGTCGATTACGCCTGGAGCGGCTTGATGAGCTATGGCCGCCACAAGATGCCGCAGCTGGGCAAACTCCCGAATGGCGTCTGGTATGGCATGGGTTTCGGCGGCCATGGCGTCGGCCCCACCTCATTGGCTGGCGACGTGTTGTCCGCCGCCCTGATGGGCGAGCTGAGCAAGATCGACCAGTTCGCCGCCTGGGGCCTCCCCACCACCGGCGGTCCCGCCGGCCTGCTGGCCGCCCAGCTTACCTATTGGTACTACGAGTTGCGCGACTGGATGCGGCAGTAGGGGCTATATGCCAATTTTCGGGAAAAGTCTCGTTCGGACTCGCCCAGTCTCTTTTGGTCTCATTTGAACTTTTCAGGTCTCGTTCGAGTCAAAGCTGGTATGCCTTGTCGAGAGAAGGGGAAATACCATGAGACCGATCCTATTTAGCCTGCCTGCTTCGCTTGAAACTTATCAAGCGTTGGGAAACTTCATGTATGAACACGGCTTGAAGCAGGAAATGTACGTGCTGGTGGATTCCATCGTTAACGAATGGATGACCAGGTTCAAGGAACAGGAAAGCCATGCGTCGGCTTCTACACTCGACGGGTACCAATGGAAATGTCTATTTCTGCCTGATGGCACCACTTTGCGTACGGTCTACAAGCGTAAGAGTTATCTGGCCCATGTGAAGGGTAGCGATCTGTGCTTTGAAGGGCGGAGCGTCTCGCCGCGTCAGTTTGCAAACGAGGTGGCGGACTGTGCGCGAAACGCTTGGCGAACCATATGGTTGCGCTTCCCGGACGAAGTCGAATGGAAACGAGCAATGCCCCTACGAAAGAAAGTGATGGAAAACGAGACCAAACGAGACCGCACAAGACCCAAAAGGACCCGATAAGGCGGAACGGGACCTTTTCTCGAAAACGAATAAGAGCACCGGACACTCGCGGTTCGCCTGCGGAATTGCTGTTGGTTTGCTAACGTTTGAACCCGAGCCCGGCGGGCCGCTCCTAGGCGGCCATCGGGTGGGCGCGGTATAATGCCCGATTCGCTTGATTCCCACTTTTATTCCAGCATGCTTTCTACCGCTAACATCACCATGCAGTTCGGCGCCAAGCCGCTGTTCGAGAACATTTCCGTCAAGTTTGGCGACGGCAACCGCTACGGCCTGATCGGGGCGAACGGTTGCGGCAAGTCCACGTTCATGAAGATCCTGGGTGGCGACCTCGAACCGTCGGCCGGCAACGTCAGCCTGGACGCCAACGAGCGCCTGGGCAAGCTGCGCCAGGACCAGTTCGCGTATGAAGAGATGCGCGTGCTGGACGTGGTCATGATGGGCCACACCGAGATGTGGGAAGCCATGCAAAAGCGTGACGCCATCTACGCCAACCCGGAAGCGACCGACGACGACTACATGGAAGCGGCCGAACTGGAAGGCAAGGTCGCCGAATACGATGGCTACACCGCCGAAGCCCGCGCCGGCGAGCTGCTGCTGGGCGCCGGCATCGACATCAGCCTGCACCAGGGCCCGATGAGCGCCGTGGCGCCGGGCTGGAAGCTGCGCGTGCTGCTGGCCCAGGCCCTGTTCTCCAACCCGCACATCCTGCTGCTGGACGAACCGACCAACAACCTGGACATCAACACCATCCGCTGGCTGGAAGA
>CAMLRG010000087.1 GCA_946482335.1 uncultured Duganella sp.
TGGCCACGGGCGTCGCCACCATCACCCACCTGACCGAGAAGCTGGCCGAGTACATGAACGAGGCCGACCTGAAAAAGGTCAAGGAAGCCTACCGTTTCTCGGACGAGATGCACCTGGGTCAGGTACGCAAGTCGGGCGAGCCCTACATCTCGCACCCGATCGCGGTGGCCGAGATCTGCGCCGACTGGAAGCTCGACGCGCAAGCCATCATGGCGGCGCTGCTGCACGATGTGATGGAAGACCAGGACGTCAAGAAGGACGAGCTGATCGAACGCTTCGGCGCGCCGGTGGCGCACCTGGTGGACGGCTTGTCCAAGCTGGAGAAAATCGAGTTCCAGAGCCAGATCGAAGCGCAGGCGGAAAACTTCCGCAAGATGCTGCTGGCCATGGCCTCGGACGTGCGCGTGATCCTGATCAAGCTGGCCGACCGCCTGCACAATATGCGCACGCTGGAAGTGATGGCCCCGGCCAAGAAGCGCCGCATCGCGGCCGAGACGATGGAAGTGTACGTGCCCATCGCGCACCGCCTGGGCCTGAACAATATCTACCGCGAACTGCAGGACCTGTCCTTCTCCCATCTGTACCCGGTGCGCTACCACGTGCTGCACAAGGCCGTGAAGGCCGCGCGCGGCAACCGGCGCGAAGTGGTGACCAAGATCCTGGAAGCGGTCAACCACACCCTCGGCGCCGCCGGCATCCACGCCGAAGTCTACGGCCGCGAAAAGACGCTGTACGGCATCTACAAGAAGATGCGCTCCAAGCACCTGTCGTTCTCGCAGGTGCTGGACGTGTACGGCTTCCGCGTGGTGGTGGACAGCTTTGAACACTGCTACGTGGCGCTGGGCACCCTGCACTCGCTGTACAAGCCGATGCCGGGCAAGTTCAAGGATTACATCGCGATACGCAAGCTGAACGGCTACCAGTCGCTGCACACCACGCTGATCGGCCCGTACGGCACGCCGGTGGAATTCCAGATCCGCACGCAGGAAATGCACCGCACCGCCGAATCGGGCGTGGCCGCGCACTGGCTGTACAAGAACAACGACGCGAACATGTCGGACATGCAGCAGCGCACCCACGCCTGGCTGCAATCGCTGCTGGACATCCAGCAGCAGACCGGCGACTCGGCCGAATTCCTGGAGCACGTCAAGGTCGACCTGTTCCCCGATTCGGTCTACGTGTTCACGCCGAAATCGAAGATCATCGCCCTGCCCCGCGGCGCCACGCCGATCGATTTCGCCTACGCCATCCACACCGGCATCGGCGACCACACGGTCTCGGTCAACATCAACGGCGAAGCGGCCCAGCTGCGCACCGAACTGCGCAATGGCGACATCGTGGAAATCGTCACCGACCCGAGTTCGCGCCCGAGCCCGACCTGGCTATCCTTCGTCCGCACCGGCAAGGCACGCTCCGCGATCCGCCACCACCTGCGCACCATCAACCTGCCGGAATCGATCCACCTCGGCAAGCAGCTGCTGATGCAGGCGCTGAAAGCGATCAACGTCGCGGCCGAATTGCCGGCGCCGCTGATGGAACGCCTGCTGAACGAATCCTCCGCCAAATCGGAGGAAGAACTGTACGCCGACATCGGCATCGGCAAGCGCATGGCGGCGCTGGTGGCGCGCCACATCTTCGGCCTGCTGGGCGGCGAATCGGCCAGCGTGCCGGTCGAACATACCAGCCCGAAAGAACTCGACCCCGTCACGATCTACGGCAGCGAAGGCGTCTCCGTCCAGCTGGCCCCATGCTGCCTGCCGATCCCGGGCGACCACATTGTCGGCCAGCTGCGCCGCGACCAGGGCTTGCAGGTACACACCGGCGACTGCGCGGTGGCCAAGCGCCTCAAGCAGAAAGAGCCCGAGCGCTGGATTGCCGTGAAATGGGGGACCGAGATCAACCGCCGCTTCGACAGCCGCATCCGCCTGCTGATCAACAATGAAAAAGGCATCCTGGCCAGGGTCGCCGCCGAAATCGGCGAAAGTGACGGCAACATCACCTTTGTCGGCATGGACGAAGACCGCGAGCATGTATTGCACCAGCTGCGCTTCACGATCCAAGTGAAAGACCGCGTGCACCTGGCAGCCCTGATCCGCAACGTCCGGAAAGTCGCCGGCGTCAACCGCGTCACGCGCGAGCGCGCATAAAAGTGTCAGACCCTGCGGGTCTGACACTGGTTTACCGGTTTACGCAAAGCCGCGTCACCCCTGATCGCAAACCGTATCCGCTCCAAATCCTTTTCAGCCAGCGGCATATCAAACAATTCCCGATACACCCGCCTGCGCGCCTCATCGTCCAAGCCCAGCCCCAGATAGACCTCATGCGGGCAGACCAGTTGATCCGCCTTCCCCTCGGCATTTGCCCGATAGCTCGACCACCTGTACCCTGCTGGAAACCGCACCATTCCCGCCCGGACCGGATTCAACTCGATATAGCGCTGACACATCAGAAGATAAGCACTGGTGTCGATCTGCGACGAGTGATACCGGCTATCCCACATGCTCCCGCTACCGCCATGCCGCGTGTGCCGCCACAAAGCCGTGCACTGCGCGACCGACTTCATGAGTAATGCCTGGGCGTTTCGTTCACGAATGCTGACCAGCAGGTGAAAATGGTTGGTCATCAGCACGTAAGCGTGGATGTCACAGCCGGCCTTGGTGCTGTGCTCTTTGAGCAGGCCGAGGAAACTGCGCCTTTCCTCGTCATCATGGAAGATCGTGCAGCCGTCGTGGCCACGCTGGCTAAGGTGCAGGCAGGTGCCGGGTGGGTAGTTTCGTAGGGGGCGGGGCATGGGGGCTCTCCTTTTAAAACCGGAAAATCGGTGTCTGACCCGCAGGGTCAGACACCGTCTGGTCAAAGGATAGCGGTGCTGCGGACGGAGGCTTTGTGCGGACGCAATTATTCGTAGCGCAGCGCTTCGATCGGGTCGAGCTTGGCGGCTTTGGCGGCGGGGAGCACGCCGAAGACCACGCCGACGCCGGCGGAGAACATCACCGACAAGGCGACCGCCCACCACGGCACGTAGGCGCCGGGGAAGTCGGGGATGATGCTGGCAATCGCGTGGCCCAGGCCATACCCGAGCAGTACGCCGATCGCGCCGCCCAGCATCGACAGGGTCACCGCTTCGATCAGGAATTGCATCAGGATGTCGCGGCTGCGGGCGCCGATCGCTTTGCAGATGCCGATCTCGCGCGTACGCTCGCTCACCGACACCAGCATGATGTTCATGATCCCGATCCCGCCCACCAGCAGCGCGATGCCCACCACGCCGCCCATCACCAGCGTGACGGTTGTGGTCACCGTTTCGAAGCTCTTGAGGAACTGGTCGGAAGACTCGATCTCGAAATCATCCTTCTGGTCCGCGCGCAGGCGGTGCGACTGGCGCATCACGGTGGCGATGCGCGCCTTGATTTCCTCGGTGCGCGCGATGTCGCTGATGGCCACCGTGATCGACATGCTCGGCTTGCGCGTATTGCCGATCAGGCTCTGGCCGGTGCGGAAGGGCACCAATACCTGGTCGTCCTGCGACATGCCAAGGATCTCGCCCTTCTTCTCCATCACGCCGACGATCTTGAACCACTCGCCGGAGAACTGGATGAACTCGCCCAACGGATTGTCGGGCAAGTGCAGCAGCTCGATCAGCTTCTCGCCGATCACACAGACCCGGCGCGCACCGGCGTTATCGGAATCGCTGATGAAGCGCCCCAGCCGCGGGTAAGCGCCGTTCACCTCCATGAACGCCGACGTCACCGCCAGTTGCTGGCGCGTGCTGGCGCGCTGGTTGCCGTAGCGGATTTCGCCGCCGGTGAAGGCAAAGGCCGGGCTCAGTTCACGGATACCTTCCACGTGGCCGCGCAACTGTTCGACATCCTCGAACTGCAGGTAATTGACCTTCCCCCGCATCACGTCCTTGAAATCGTTCTTGGCGTGGATCGAGAGCGCATTGCCGCCCAGCCCTTCGAACTGGCGCGTGATCGATTGCGACAGGCCCTGGATCAGCGAAATCACGGTGATCACCGATGCCACGCCGATGATGATGCCCAGCGACGTCAGGAAGCTGCGCATGCGGTGCGCGCGGATCGCCGCCATGGCCGAGCGCAGCGCTTCGATAAAGATGTACATCGCCCTACCCTCCCGCCAGGCGCTGGTCCGACAGCACGCGCCCATCCTGCAGGCGCACGATGCGCTGGCACTGTTCCGCGATATCCGGCTCGTGCGTCACCATCACCACCGTCTGGCCGGCGCGGTGCACGTCCTTGATCAGCGCCATGATTTCGCGCGTGGTGGCCGAATCGAGGTTGCCGGTCGGTTCGTCGGCCAGCAGGATCGACGGCTTGCCCACCAGGGCGCGCGCAATCGCCACGCGCTGCCGCTGCCCGCCCGACAGCTCGTTGGGCCGGTGATGCATGCGCTCCCCCAGCCCGACGTGCTGCAGCGCCTCGCTTGCCATGCGTTTGCGCTCGGCCGGCGGGATGCCGCGATAGATCAGGGGCTGGGCCACGTTGTCCAGCGCCGTGTGGCGCGGCAGCAGATGGAAACTCTGGAAGATGAAGCCGATTTCCTCATTGCGCACCTGGGCCAGGTCATCGCTGGCCATGGTCGCCACATCCTTCCCGTTCAGGAAATACGTGCCGCCGCTGGGGCGGTCCAGGCAGCCGACGATATTCATCATGGTCGACTTGCCGGAACCGGAGGCGCCGATGAATGCCACCAGCTCGTTGCGCTCGATGTGCAGGTCGACGCCCTGCAAGGCATGCACGGTCTGGTCGCCCATCTGGTATTGCTTGGTGATGCCCTTCAACGTGATCACGGCTTGCTTCCGGCTGCGACCTTGAGCGGCTTGGCGTCCACGGTCTTGGGCTTGACGGCCGTGCCGTCGCGCAGGTCGCGCAGGGTGCGTGCCGGGCCGACCGCCACGGTTTCCCCGAGTGCCAGGCCCTTGGTGACCTCCTGGTTCGCGTCATCCGAAATGCCCAGTTCCACGTCCCGCTTCTTTGCCACGCCATCGACCACCGCGAACACGTAGTTGCTGCGCTTGCCCTTGCCTTCCTGTGCTTCGCTCAATTGCACCGCCTGCAGCGGCACCACAGGGCGCGGCGCGCCATCGCCGGTCACGATCTCGGCACGGCACGTCATGCCGGCGCGCAGCGCCAGCTGGTGTGGGGCCAGGCGCACCTTGACCACATAGCTGCGGCCCTGGGCGGCCTGGCCCGGCATCTGGGCCTTGGGCGCCAGCGAAACCGATTCCACGCTGCCTTCCACCGGACGCTCGGCATAGGCCGAGGGGAAGATCTTCGCCTTCAAGCCCGGCGTCACGTTGGCGATATCGCCCTCGTCGACATTCACTTCCGCGATCATCGATCCCAGGTCGGCAATGGTCATCAGGCTTGAACCGGCGATGCCGGTGGCGCTGGCCACTGCCGTTTCGCCTGCCTTGATCGCCACGCTGGTGGCGGTACCGGACAGCGGCGCCTTGACCTCGGTCTTGGCCAGGCGTTCCTGCGCCAGCGCCAGCATGGCCATCGCCTGCTGGCGGCTCTCGCGCGCGCTGCGCAGTGCCACCACGGCCAGGTCCACTGCCAGCTTTGCTTCATCCAGGCGGGAAACGTCGATGAACTTGGCCGCTGCCAGTTGGCGCGCGCGCTCGAGCTTGCGCTGCTGGTTGTCCAGGTCGATCTGCGCCCGGTCGACGCTGACGGCAGCGTTGCGCACCGCGGCTTCCTGCTGCGCCACATCGGCCTTGTAGGTGCTCGGGTCCAGGCGCAACACCACCTGGCCTTTCTCGATCCGGTCGCCTTCCTTGACCAGCACTTCGGCGACCTTGCCGATCACTTCCGGCGACAGCTGGACTTCATTGCGGAACACCAGGCTACCCGAAGCCAGTACCGCCGGGTGGATCGCCTTGTTCTCGACCTTGGCCAGTTCCGCCTCGACCTGCGCCGGCGCGCGGCCGAATTTGATGGCGACCGGCACGCCGATCAGGGACGCCACCACGGCGGCGGCAATCAGTTTACGGTTCATGGCGCCTCAATTCTTGAACAGGATGGCAGCCGCCCAGCAACCGTAGACCAGCACGTAAGGCAATGCCGCGATCACGGCGCAGGTGCCGGTGCTCTTGCCGGTCCAGGCGCGCAAGCCCAGCGTGGCCAACACCATGACCCAGATGTCGGTGACCTTGATCGCGCTGGCGATACCGACCCACGGCGTATGCGGCGCCGCATGCACCAGCAGGAAATTCAGCGACAGCATGTCCGCGTGTTCCAGCGCCAACTGGCCCTTGCTGGTGGCGATCTGCAGCGCCGTCAGCGGTACGCCGATCAAGGACGGCAGCGAGGCCCAGGCCGCCAGAGAAAAGCCGGACTTGAAACTCAACTCCATGCCGGCCAGCTTACCCGCCAGCCAGAAGTAAAAGCCCAGCAAGCTGTAAATGATCAAAGTGCCGGCCACCATGCCGCCGACGCTCATCCCCATCATCACGCCACGCGACATGGCTTTGCCGGCCGCCTCGCGATGCTCGGCAGGCATGTCCGGCGGCAGGGAGTGGCCCATCATCCAATCCCAATCGACCGTCTGGAAATACCACACCAGCATGGCGATGCCGGCCAGATACAGCACCAGCAAGGGCTGCCACGGCTGCGGACGATCTTTCAGCGCCGCAAAGGCCGCCGACGGTTCATAGAAAACTTGCGTCAATTGAGCGAATGCCATGCGCGTACCTTGCCATATAAATAATTAAAAATTTATTATAACAACTTGGCAAGGTTGCGCAAACATCAGCCCGCTGGCGCGGGGTAGCTGACTTCGAGGATGTCCAGTTCTTCGGCCCCGCTCGGCGTGTGCAGCAGGACGGTGTCGCCTTCGCGCGCCTTGGTCAGCGTGCGGGCGACCGGGCTGATCCAGCTGATCTTGCCCTTCAAGGGGTCGAATTCGTCGATACCGACGATGGTGACGGTGTGCTCTTCCCCATCGCGCTTGGCGTAGGTTACGGTGGCGCCGAAGAAGATCTGGTCATTGCCGTGGTGGATGCTGGGGTCGACCACTTCCGCCAGGTCCATGCGCTTGGTCAGGAAGCGGATGCGGCGGTCGATTTCGCGCAGGCGGCGCTTGCCGTAGATATAGTCGCCATTTTCCGAGCGGTCGCCATTGGACGCGGCCCAGTGCACGACCTTGACCACTTCCGGCCGCTCGACATCGATCAGCTGCAGCAGCTCATCCTTGATGCGCTGGTAGCCGGCCGGTGTAATGTAATTCTTGGCGCCTTTGGGAATCGGCGGCGCGCCTGGCGGCAGGTCGTCGTCATCGTCGGCGTCGTTCTCTTTTACGAATGCTTTGTTCATGCCGTATTATTGCACGCTATGAACCAAGCCCCGACCAGCCTGGTGTCCCACACCCCGGCCCTCGTCTACCAGTTCCAGCTCAAGCCCGGCGGCGCAGTCGCCTTCCCCTACCTTAGCGAAGGCTGCCTCGCCCTGCTCGGCCTCACCGGTCCTGAACTGCAGGCCGAGCCGGCCCAATTCGAACGCTTGATCCTGCCCGACGACCGCCAAGCCTACCGCGACGCGATGCAGGCATCCGCCACTTCGCTGTGGAGTTGGAACTGGGAAGGCCGCATCTGGGTCGAAGCCTGGAAAGATGTGAAATGGATCAACCTGCGCGCCACCCCGCGCCTGCTGCCCGACGGCGTGGTGCAGTGGGACGGCATCATGTCCAATATTACGGAGAGCAAGCAGGAGCAGCTGGAAGTGCGGGCCAGCCGCGCCCGCCTGGCAGAACTGACCGCCCACATGGAGCGCGTCAAGGAACAGGAGCGCGAACGCATCGCCCGCGAAATCCACGACGACCTGGGCGGCAACCTGACCGCCATCAAGATGGCGCTGGCCATGCTGGCCGCGCGCCTGCCGGAGGGCGACCAGTCCCTGCAGCAAAAGGCCGCCTACGTCGATTCCCTGGTCGACCGCACCATCGACGCCGTGCACCGCCTGACCTTGGACTTGCGCCCTTCCGTGCTGGACTTCGGCCTGTTGCCCGCGCTGGAATGGCAAGCCAAGGAATTCGAAGCCCAGGCCGGCATCGCCTGCACGCTGCAGGCCAGCATGAAAGAACTCGAACTCGATCCCGAGCAAGCCACCGCCCTGTTCCGCATCGCCCAGGAAGCGCTGACCAATATCGCCAAGCACGCGCACGCCAGCGCGGTGGCCATCAAGCTGACCCGCAGCCGCGGCGTGCTGACCCTGAAGATTGCCGACAATGGCCGCGGCATCCGTCCGGCCGACCGCGCCAAACCCGACTCCTTCGGCTTGCGCGGCATGGCCGAGCGCGCCGCGGCGCTGGGCGGCACGCTCAGCCTCGGCCATGCCTCGGGCGGCGGCACCGAAGTGGCGATCAAAATCCGGCTCCCGGCCAAGGCACCAGACGTTACAATGGAAACATGAGTGAAAAAGCTGTCATCAAAGTCTTTATTGCCGACGACCACGCCATCGTACGCGAAGGCCTGAAACAGATCCTGGCCGAGACCAAAGACATCGTGGTCGCCGGCGAAGCCGAAACCGGCCTGGACGCCGTCAAGCTGTTCCGCAAGTCCGGCTGCCACGTCATGCTGCTCGACATTTCCCTGCCCGACCGCAACGGCATCGAAGTGCTGAAGCAAATCAAGAAGGACAAGCCGGAACTGGCCGTGCTGATGCTGTCCATGCATCGCGAAGACCAATACGCGATCCGCTCCCTCAAAGCCGGCGCCGCCGGCTACCTCACCAAACAAAGTGCGCCGAAAGAGTTAGTAAATGCAATCCGCCAGTGCGCCGCAGGGTTAAAATATGTGAGTCCGGCTTTGGCGCAAGAATTGGCCAACCATGTCGGCGAGGACCACCAGGCCGCGCCACACGAAGCATTGTCGGACCGGGAATACCAGACCCTGACCATGATCGCCTCCGGCAAAACGGTGGGCACCATTGCCAAGGAGCTATCGCTCTCGGTCAAGACAGTCAGCGAATACCGCTCCCGCCTGCTGGCCAAGATGAACCTGAAGAACAGCGCCGAGCTCACACACTACGCCATCAAGAACCAGCTGATCGATTAGAAATGATGCTAAGAAGTAAGCACATTTCCCGCCGTTTATCATCGCTTCGGGTAACTGGACAGTGGCTTAAGATGCTGACAATCGGTAAACCTTTGTAAAGGCTGTACGTCAGATGTCTAGCAAACCCACCAATCCAGCCGCGGCGGATATGAATCCGGCTGATATCGCACGCGAGGCTTTCCGCCGCCTCGCGGTGCGCCGGATTGCCCCTACGCCCGACGCGTATCGCGACATCTACAATGAAATTGCCGGCATCGTGCCGGCGCCGCCCGCACCGGTGGTGCAGGAAAGCCCGGCCGAGACCATGCTGGCCCAGTTCGCCGCCCGCCTGACCGACCAGCCGGGCGACCTGGCCGATTTCGGCCGCCGTTTCAACCGCGCGGTCAAGGCGCGCGACTGGGATACCTATGCCCGCACCCTGGCCGCGCTGGCCGAGCGCCCCCTGGTCAAGGTCGGCGCCGGCGGCCTGGTCCCGGAAGAGAACAATGAGCAGGCGCGCCTGCTGCGCGAACTGCTGAGCCGTACCCTCACCTTTGCCGTCGCCTCCCTGCTGTCCGGCGCACCGGCCCTGGTGGCGGAAGCCGAATCGCTCGGCGCCGCGACCAAGGAAGCGCATACCGAAGCGGCCCTGGCCGAGATCGGCACGCGCCTCAAGCAGCTGTGTTACCAGATCGAGATCCGCAGCGGCGACACGGCCGAGCAGCAGGAATTGCTGCTGCGCCTGTTCCGCCTGCTGCTGGAAAACGTCAGCGAACTGCTGGACGACGATTCCTGGCTGCGCGGCCAGATCGACGCCGTACAGGATCTGATTGCCGGCCCGCTCGACCAGCGCGCCCTGGAAGAAGCCACGCGCAGCCTGAAAGACGTCATCTACAAGCAGAGCCAGCTCAAGCACTCGATCACCGACGTCAAGGCCACCGTCAAGCATATGATGATGACCTTCATCGACCGCCTGGGCGTCGTAGCCACCTCGACTGGCGACTTCCACGAGAAGATGGGCTGTTATTCCGACAAGATCCGCGAAGCGCGCGATATTGGCGAACTGAACCAGATCCTCGACGAAGTGCTGAAAGAAACCCGGCTGGTGCAGAACGAAGCACTGAAAGCGCGCGACAACATGATGGTGGCGCGCCAGGAAGTGCAGGATGCCGAAGCGCGCATCCACGCGCTGGAAGCCAAGCTGCAGCACTTGAGCGAACTGGTGCGCGAAGACCAGCTGACCGGCTCGCTGAACCGGCGCGGCCTGGACGACGTGTTCGAACGCGAAACCGCCCGCGCCGACCGCCGCGGCACCCCGCTGTGCATCGCCGTGCTGGACCTGGACGACTTCAAGAAGCTCAACGATACCCTGGGCCATATCGCCGGCGACAACGCCCTCAAGCACCTGGTCAAAGTGGTGAAGGAAACCCTGCGCTCGATGGACGTGATCGCCCGCTTCGGCGGCGAAGAATTCCTGATCCTGCTGCCGGAAACCACGATCGAAGCCGCGGAAGCGACAATGACCCGCCTGCAACGCGAACTGACGCGCCACTTCTTCATGCACGAACATGAAAAAGTGCTGATCACCTTCTCCGCCGGCGTCGCCCTGCGCCGTCCGAACGAGAACCAGACCGACCTGGTCAAACGCGCCGACGAAGCCATGTACAAAGCCAAGAAATCCGGCAAGAACCGCGTCATGGTCGCCGAATGATTAAAGTGGGGTGTCAGGCCCTCCGGGCCTGACACCGGTTTACCGGTTTTAAGGACATCACGCCGCCAAGCACACTGCCCCCTTCTCACTGAGCCATACATCGCCACGAGCAGCCATCACTTTAAGCTCCAAGCCCACAATCCTTCGAACCCGTATGCCGGAAATTCAGCTCCTCTTCAACATTCGTTTGTCGAAGTTAAACGGCCGCACCACGCTCATCTTTACCTTCGCATAGTCGGCGTGATTAGGGTTGAATAAAACGTTGTGTTCTTCCGGCATGAGTACTGATGGCACCTCCATTGCCAAGGAAGACCCATCATTGATCCAGGCCGCACCAAAGGCCTGGGCGACACCGGAAGTTGGCATAGCATCCCACCCAACCGGCAATTCTTCCAGCGCAGGGCGGATGACAACGCTTGAGTCGGGAATATCAATGGCGACCAGCACCAGCGGAGGCCAAGGCGCACTTTCAAGATGCACGAACTTTTCAAGCGCAGCAAGCCCAACACTGCCCGCTGAGTACAGCATCGCGATGCCGATCGGATTCCAGCGCCCGCCAAACATTGCAGCCCCCCGGCAGGTTCGCTCCAGCGCGTGACGGGGACTGGCGATACGCCATACCCTCATACGGCGCCGCCGGTGGCAATGGCATTCAAGATTTGCCGCACCGCGATAGCTCCGGGTTCAGTGTCGAGGAATTCCAATGGCGAATTGCCTTGCAAGGATCGATTGGGAGCGGTCAACCAGCGCTTCGCACCTTCCTCGTCACCAAATATGTCGACTGCCATAGCCGCGACGTCCGCCATTCGCCACAAGCGCTCCGATGCTGCGACATCCATATTGGCGTTTTGCCGGGCCCAAGTATGGGCCGTCGTACTGGGCACTCCCGCAATTTTTCTAATCTGCGCAACGGAAAGGTCGAAAAATTTGCTGGTGTCATACAGCAGCGAAACCGGAAAGCCAGCCCGGATATCGCTCACGGCTTGTGCTCGCGCCAAGCCATATTTCTTTACCAGTCGCGAGAACTGATTAGGTTCATGCGGTTCGCCTGGGCGAGGGAGAGATTCAGTAGACAATTTGGCGCTCCACGGCATACTTCCGTTTGGAATATCAGCCTACACCGTATGGAATAAGTCGGCAAGCTTAAGTCGTTCCGGCACCTTGATTCCCTGGAGATCTCAAATTTCACAAGGAAACTGTCGGTTTTCTCAGATGTCGCGCTCGCTCTTTCGTATGAAAAATATTTTTTTTCGGCCTAAAGTTCAGGAAAAGTCCGCCGTCTTAGCGAGCGCATGCTGGGCAACTTGAGAGGGAAAACAGGGGGATTTTTGTTCCAGATCGCCCTAAAGGTTCCCATGGGGCAACCGTTACCCAAAACAACAGCGGCTTGATCGTCACAGAACAGCGTGACGGGCCAAAGTGAAAGAGCAAATTGCCCAACAAGTAGTACAAATGGAGAAATACCATGGCTTCCGTAATCAACACCAACATCGCCTCCCTGAACTCGCAGCGCAACCTGACCGCATCCCAGGGCAGCCTGTCCACTTCCCTGCAACGTTTGTCTTCCGGTCTGCGTATTAACAGCGCGAAAGACGATGCGGCAGGCCTGGCGATTTCCGACCGTATGAACGCCCAGATCCGCGGCATGAACCAAGCGACCCGCAATGCCAACGATGGCGTGTCGCTGGCGCAAACCGCTGAAGGCGCTCTGCAGTCTTCCGGCGACATCCTGCAGCGTATCCGTGAACTGGCAGTGCAGTCCTCCAACGCCACCAACTCCGCTTCGGACCGTCAGGCCCTGCAGACCGAAGTTGGCGAACTGGCTTCGGAACTGAACCGCATCGCCCAGACCACCAACTTCAACGGCAAGGCGCTGCTGGATGGCTCCATGGGTACCGCCACCTTCCAGGTAGGTGCCGATGCCAACCAGACCATTCAGGCAGTTGGCGCCAACTTCCTGACCAGCACCTACGGCAATAACCGTATCGAAGGCAATCCAGCCGCAGTGACCGACGCCTCCACCGCAGCAGCTGCCGGTGCGGCCGTCATCAACGGTTCGCGCGGCACTGCCACCGTCAACACCACCGCGACCAGCACCGCCAAGTCGCTCGCAGCCGACATCAACGGCCAGACCGCCAATACTGGCGTTACCGCCACCGCTCGCACCGACGCCGCCTTGACGCTGGACGACGAGTCCTACACCATCGGTGTGAAAGGTGACAACGCCACTGCCGTGAACGTGTCCTTCACCATCGGCGCCAACGCGGACTCCGCTGACGACTACGCTGCGGCGATCAATGCCTTCAATGCACAAACGTCGAAGACCGGCGTCACGGCCCAGTATGACGACGTCAACAACAAGCTGAAGCTGACCCATTCCACCGGTGCCGACATCGTGCTGACCAACGAGAAGGCCGGCGGTGCAGGTGTCAACACGGTGTTCAGCGTGCAGAACTACACGGCCGCGGGCGCCCTGAACGGTGCAGCCAACGCCATGACTGCCACCAACGACCCGTCGACCGTCATGGGCCGCGTCACGCTGGACTCCGAGAACTCGTTCTCGGTCAACGAAACCACGGCAACCAACTTCGCCCTGGGCGGCAGCTCGTCCCTGAAGTCCGTGGCATCGCTGGACGTCACCACCTTCGACAACGCACAGTTGGCGATCAAGATTGCCGACGCGGCCCTGACCGCAGTGAACGGTCAGCGCGCAGCCTTCGGCGCCCTGCAGTCCCGCTTCTCGTCGACCATCTCGAACCTGAGCACCACGACCGAGAACCTGTCGGCATCCCGCAGCCGTATCGTGGACACCGACTTCGCTGCAGAAACTGCAAGCCTGACCCGCTCGCAGATCCTGCAACAAGCTGGTACCGCCATGCTGGCCCAGGCGAACTCGCTGCCGAACGGCGTGCTGAGCCTGCTGCGTGGTTAATCGCAAGGACGCTAAATAAAAAAAGCGGTTCCCCGCTCCGGTTCGCCGGACCGGGGAATTTTCCGTAGGAGGTCTGTATGACTATCGATTCGATAACTGCTACTGCACCACGGGTTGACCGTGGCAGCGCGGGGGTGGAGCTGGCCGCCCTCCCGGTAGCGGGCCGCAGCCCTGCTGCTGCGGTGGAAACCGTCGATGCGGTCAAGGCCAAGGAGGCTGCGCCTTCCAAGAAGGACGTGGAAGAAGCGGTCGCCAAGCTGAACAAGTCGATGCAAGGCCGAGCCCAAGGGCTCGAGTTTTCCATCGACGATGACAGCAACCGCACCATCATTAAAGTGATTGACCAAACCACCAAGGAAGTCCTGCGACAGATTCCGACCCCGGAAGCTTTGCAGATCGCTAAATCCATCGATGCCCACACGGGCGGCTTACTGGTCGACCAGGAAGTCTGAACACTGGCGCCTTACCCCAAGCCCGGATTGCCCTCGCGGCATGCCGGGCTTTTTTACGCTATGCTGGAACCAGCATCGCGGCAATAGTGCTTGTCACTGGAACAAGCCCATAAATCTCCCTCTCAAGTCACGATTGATTTTGCCGATAAGCACTTATAGTGACGCTTTCTATGGAGTACCCCGTGGCTATCAATCCAACTTTGTCATCGCCAGGTATAGGTTCCGGTCTCGACGTAAACGGGATCGTGGCGAAGCTGATGGCGGCTGAAGCTGCACCGCTGAACGCTTATGACCGCAAGACGGCTTCCTTCCAGGCCAAAGTCAGCGCCATGGGCGCGCTGAGCGGCGCGGTGGGCGTATTCCAGAGCGCACTGGGCAGCTTGATGAAGCCGGAGGCATTCCGCGGCTTGACTGCGGTTCCCGGCGACGCCACGGTTTTCACCGCCTCGGCCAACTCGAAAGCGGTACCCGGCAATTACAGCGTCAATGTTACCCAACTGGCTCAGGCACAAACGCTGACCAGTACTGCCCTAGCGAGCAAGAATGCGGCTATTGGCCTGGGTAGCAAGACCACCTTGTATTTCCATTTCGGCAGCGCGACCGGCGGCAGCTTCGGTCTGACTGGCACCGGCCTGTCGAGCTCCATGCACAACAATGGTATCGCTAATGGCTCGCTGAGCATCAATGGCACGGCCATTGCCACCTCTTCGTCGACCAACACCGCCGCCGCGCTAGCAGAAGCGATCAATGCCAAGTCCAGTACCACTGGCGTGACCGCTACAGCAAGCAATGTATTCAGTACTTTTGGTAACGTCGATACCGGTGCCGCCAGCAACTATACGCTGACGGTAGGCGGCGTAACGCTTGCATCCCAGGGGGCAAGCGTCGCAGCAGGTGCTGGCGTCACCGCCGCCAGCATTGATGCCACGCTAGCCGATGGCAGCAGCCAGGCGGCAATCGACCTGGCAGCAGCAGGCATCACCTTTACCGGTACCGCTGCTGCGGGCACCCTTGAGTTCCGAAGCGCTGGCGGCGGCAGTATCGCCGTTCAGGAGAACGTCGCCGGTACAGTCACCGGCGGCGCCAGTATTGCTGCGGGTGCCGCTAATAGCGGCTCAAATTACACTTCGGCGACTAGCGTTAAACTGGTTTCCACGAGTGCTTCGCCCATCACCATAGCCGGCAGCAACCCTGCCGCAGCCGGCCTGACGGCGGGCACTGGCGGCAGCTATATGGCGGGCAGCTTCACCTTGGACGGTGCGCAACCATCCAGTGCGGTAGTGATCGACAGCACCAACAACACACTGGAAGGGATTCGTGACGCCATCAACAAGGCGAATATTGGCGTCAGCGCCAGTATCATCAACGATGGCAGCGGCACTCCGTACCGCCTGGTCTTGAACTCGACCAAGACCGGTGAGAAATCGTCGATGCGCATCACGCTGGAAGGCGACGGCGGCAATCCCCCGGAAACTGCCCTCAACGACCTGCTGGCCTACGATCCGTCCGGTGCACAAAAGATGCTGCAAACGACTGCTGCGCAGGATACGAAGGCCCTGGTCAACGGTATTGCGGTTACCAGTGCGAGCAAGTCGATCAGCGAAGCCATCCAGGGCGTGACGCTGAACGTATCCAAGATTGGCAGTTCGACCTTGACCATCAATAAGGACACCGGCAGCGTCAAGAAGAATCTGGAAGCCTTTGTCAAGGCGTACAACGACCTGGACAAGGCGATCAAGGACATGACGTCTTACAATCCGGAAACCAAGCAGGCAGCCGTCCTGCAAGGCGACTTCACGGCGCAAAGCGTGCAGTCCCAGCTGCGCAAGGCATTGACCGGCGATATCGCCGGCCTGTCCGGTGCGCTGAAGAACCTAGGCCAGGTCGGCATCAGTTTCGACAAGTCTGGCAAATTGAACCTTGATAGCACCAAGCTGACGAAAGCCATCGACAACAATTTCGCCGATATTGCAGGACTATTCGCCTCCGTCGGTACCGCCACAGATAGCACGGTCGGTTATCTCAGCTCGACCGACAAGACCAAGCCCGGAACATATGCTGTGTCAATTTCGCAGCTGGCAACCCAAGGTTCACTGACCTCGGATGCGGCGTTGGCACCGACAACCACCATTGCGTCTGGTACAAGCTGGGCCGTGACATTGAACTCCGCGGCAGGCAGCGGTTCCACAAACACTGCCAATGTAACCATCCCGGCCGGGACCTATACACCGGATGAGCTTGCGAAAGTGGTGCAGGCCGCAATCAACGGCAATTCGGAATTTTCCAGCAACGGCTCCACCGTCACCGCCAGCATCGATGGCAGTGGCAAGCTGGTGCTGTCGTCCAGCAAATACGGGTCGGCCTCAAACATTGCGTTGGCAGATGTCGGCGGCAGCACCGTTGCCAATGTGTTCGGTGCGGCAGCCACACCCGTCGCTGGTGTGGACGTCGCCGGCACCATCAACGGCCTGGCGGCGACCGGCTCCGGCCAGACCCTGACCGGCCAGGCGGCCTCCAGTGTGGATGGCTTGAAGATCGAGATCACCGGCGGCGCTGTCGGCGATCGCGGCACCATCTCCTTCTCGCAAGGTTATGCGTACCAGCTCAACAACCTGGCCACCTCCTTCCTCGGCACGACTGGCTTGATCGGCAGCCGCACCGAAGGCTTGAACAAGAGCATCAAGGATATCGCCAAGCAGCGCGACGCCTTCAATGTCAAACTGGAAGCGATCGAAGCACGCTACCGCGCCCAATTCACGCGCCTGGACACCATGCTGGCATCGATGCAGTCAACACAATCGTATTTGACCCAGCAGTTGGCTTCGCTCGCGTCGCTCAACGGCTGATCACGAATACAGAGGAGAGATTATGTTTGGAACTAACACCCGCGGCGTGAACGCCTATGCCAAGGTCGGCCTGGAGACCGGCGTCAGCGCAGCCTCGCCCCATAAGCTGATCGTGATGCTGTTCGATGGCGCCCTGGCTGCCATCGCCACTGCCAGCACCCAGATGGCTGCCGGCAACGTGCAGGAAAAAGGCAAGGCCATTTCCAAGGCCATCCAGATCGTCGACAACGGCCTGCGCGCCAGCCTGGACCGTGAAGCCGGCGGTGAAATCGCCGCCAACCTGGATGCCCTGTATGACTACATGAGCCGCCGCCTGTTGAAGGCCAACATCGAAAACGACAAGGAAGCGCTGGAAGAAGTGCGCGGCCTGCTGGCCGACCTGCGCGATACCTGGAACCAGATTGACGGCGCCGCTGTCGCTGCCAACAAACCCCAGCCTGCTGCCTTCGCCAGCATGTAACCGAGGATGACGATGACGAACCTGGAAGTATTGACCGCCTATACCGCCATGGCAGCGCTGACCCGCAAGATGGTGGCCGCCGCCACCGTCGCCGACTGGGATGGGCTGGAGTCGCTGGAACAGCAGGTTGCGGCCCACGTCGCCCGCCTGCGCGGCAGTGAGGAAACGGTCACGCTGGATACCCTGGAGCGCCAGCAGAAGCTGGGCCTGATCAAGCAGATGCTGGACGATGACCGCCAGATCCGCGACCTGACCATGCCCTGGATGGCACAGCTGTCCAAATTGATCAACAATACCGGCACTGAACGGCGCCTGGCCGCCGCCTACGGCGCCGTCTAAGAAGGGCGGCTGTCATGCTGCCGCCGCGCCTGGACGTCCGGGGCGTCACCGCCACCACGGCGGCGAAGGGCGCGCCGGCGGTTGCCACACCCCGCCAGGAAGCCTTCCAGCGCGCCCTCTCGCAAATGGTCGGGCAAACCCTGTCCGCCCAGGTCCTCAGCAAATTCACCGATGGCAGCTTCCTGGTGCGCGTGGCCGACACCAATGCGCGCATGCTGCTGCCGCCCGGCTTTGCCGCCGGCGATGAGCTGCCGCTGACCGTCGTCAGCGCCCAGCCGCGCCCCACGTTGCAAGTGGGCGCCGGCAACCCGCAGGCGGGCCAGATGGCCACTTTCGTCGCGGGCGACCAAATTCCCGACATGCCGGCCGAAGGCGGCCGCCTGCCCGCGCAGGAAGCGGCGATCCTCAACCTCAGCGGACGCCAGCCGGCCGCCGGCGCAGCGGGCGATGCCGCCGCCGCGCGCGCTGCCGCAGGCGGTGCTGCCGGCGCTGCGGCCGACGCCGAAGCCGCCCTGCCAGGCCAGCCCGGACAAACCAGCGCCGCGCAAGCCCGCCCCCTCAGTCCCGGCGCTGCCCTGCTGAGCAAGGCGCCCCTGGTGCCTGCGGACCAGTTGCCATCGCTGGGCAAGGATACCCCGCAAGCGGCGCTGAGCCCGGCTGCGCGCGCCATCTCCAGCGCCCTGGCCTCGGCCTACACCACGCCGGGCATGCCGGTGACGATCAATGGCAAGACCCCGCTCAGCGCCGGTGGCCCACCGGACGCCACCAAACTCAGCGCTGGCTTGCAGCGCGCGCTCGGCGACAGCGGCCTGTTCTACGAATCGCACGTTGCCGAGTGGGCCGAAGGCAAGCGCCCGCTGCAGGACTTGCAGCGCGAGCCGCAGATGCAGCGCATGGCCCAGGCGGCCGGGCAAACCCCGGGCGAAGCCATCGCCAAAGCACTGGCTGGCCCGGACCTGAGCGCGGCGCAAATGATCAACCAGCAATTGCACACCCACGAGCAAGGCAAGGTGATGTGGCAAGGCGAAGCCTGGCCGGGCCAGCCGATGCAATGGCTGGTGGAGCGCGAGCAGAAAGACGGCGGCGGCAAAGGTGCGCGGCAAGAAGGGGGCGATGGCGAAGCGGCCGATACCGTCTGGCGCAGCGGCGTGCGCTTCCGCTTCCCCATGCTGGGCAAAGTGGCGGCCAATGTCACGCTGGTGGGCGACCAGGTGCACATTGCCGTGCAGTCGGACTCCCAAGACACGGCCGCCACGCTGCGTGCCTGGGCTGGCGCCCTGCAGCAAGCCATGGATGCCGCTGGTGCGCCGCTGAGTTCGCTCGCCATCAATGCGGAGGGCAACGATGGCCCAGCCTGATCCCAATGACTTGCCGCGCAGGCCGCTGCAAAGCGCGGTCGCCCTCGCCTACAAGAGCGGCGAAGCGGCACCAAAAGTCGTCGCCAAAGGACGCGGACTGGTTGCTGAGCAAATCATTGCCGTGGCGGCCGAGCACGGCGTCTACATCCACGAATCGAAGGAACTGGTATCGCTGCTGATGGAAGTGGACCTGGACCACCAGATCCCGCCCCTGCTCTACCGTGTAATTGCGGAACTGTTAGCGTGGCTATATCATATTGAAGCAGCGCAAAAGACTGGCCAGCCCGCGCCCCCGGCACCAGACTTGAGCGTACCGGATAAATCCCCAGAAAACGGACTTTGATGCACAGCTATATTTCGGACTCGGACTTGGAGAACTGGCATGATTTCGAGGTGACTTCACGTCGCGAGATCATTGCACTGTTGCGCAGTATCGGCGAGAAGAACCAGCTGATCCGCATGCTGGTGCATGGCGAGTCCGACGTGTGCGTCACGTCCATCCTCGAAGTCGATGCCGATGCCGGCAACGTCATCCTCGACTGCTCGATCAGCCCCGACCAGAACCGCCGTATCCTCGGCGCCAAGCGCTTGTCGTTCGAGACCACGCTGGACAAGATCCGCATCATGTTTGGCGGCGACCATATCGAGTCCTGCACCTTCGACGGCAGCCCGGCCTTCAAGATGCCGGTGCCGGTCAGCCTGATCCGTTTGCAGCGCCGCGAGTTCTACCGCATGGCGACGCCGGTCAGCAATCCGGTGCGCGTGATGATTCCGCAGCCGGCTGAACTGGGTGGCGGCAGCAAGGCGTTTCCGCTGGCGGATATCAGCTGCGGCGGCATCGCGATCCTGGACAACAGCCTGATTTTGGGGGATACGATCGGCAAGGTATATAACGATTGCCGCATTGAACTGCCTGAAGTGGGCGCCATCACCACCGGGCTGCAGATCCGCAATTCGATGGATATGACGCTTTTAAACAACAAGACCAACCGGCGGCTTGGCTGCCAGTTTGTTGAACTGCCCCGTTCGGCGCTCAACTCGGTGCAGCGCTACATCACCAAGCTCGAGCGCGAGCGCAACGCCCGCATTGCCGGCCTGGAGTAGCGTTTGAAAGTCGGGGTCAGCTCTGGCAACCGGACAAAAGGCGCACATT
>CAMLRG010000088.1 GCA_946482335.1 uncultured Duganella sp.
CAACGTATTGATCTGGATCAAACGGACACGTTCCGTGTCCGAAAGACAGATCTGACCCCGAATGGTTTGACCGAGTGAGTCAAGCCTTGCGCTGGTCGCGCGGGAAGCGCAGGTGGTAGTGCAGGCCCATGCCGGGCGAGCTGACCACTTTCACCGTGCCGCCCAAGGGGCCGGTCACCAGGTTGTACAGGATGTGGGCGCCCAGGCCGCTGCCGCCGGAGCCGCGCTTGGTGGTGAAGAAGGGGTCGAACAGCTGCTGCAGCGTGCTCGAATCCATGCCGACGCCATCGTCGCTGTAGTCGAACAGCACGTGGTCGCCATCGAGCTTGCCGCTGATGCGGATGCTGCCCTGCTGCCCTTCCTCGAAACCGTGCACCAGCGAATTGACCACCATATTGGTGACGATCTGCGATACGGCGCCGGGGAAGCTTTCCAGGTGGATGTCGGGCGGGCAATCGACGTTGACTTCGATCGGCTTGCCTTTCAGCTTCGGCTGCAGCGACAGCAGCACTTCATCGAGGTATTTGCGCAGGTTGAAGTGGCGGATATTGTCGGACGACTGGTCCACCGCCACTTGCTTGAAGCTGCGCACCAGCGCCGCGGCGCGCTGGGTGTTGGTGGTCATGATCTTGAGCGACTGGTCGACGGTGTCGAAGAACTGCTGCAAGCCGTCTTCGTCGAGCGTGCCTTCGGCCAGGTCGAGGCGGCACAGGCGCAACTCTTCCACCAGGTGGCTGGTGGCCGTCACGCAAATGCCGAGCGGGGTATTGATTTCGTGCGCCACGCCGGCCACCAGGCGGCCCAGCGAAGCCAGTTTTTCCTGCCGCACCAGTTCCGATTGCGCGGCCTGCAATTGCGTCAGCGCCGAGGCCAGCGCGGAATTCTGTTCTTCCAGTTCGGCCTTGGCGCGCCGGATCGCCAGGTCGGCGCGGGTGCGCGCGATGGCGGCGGCGGTGTGGTTGGCCACATACGCGAGGATGTCGAGCTCGGCCTGCGAGTACGTCACCGAAGCGTCGTAGCTTTGCACGATGATCACGCCCAGCGCTTCCTCGCCGACCAGCATCGGCACGCCAATCCAGCTGGCGATGCCCTGGTTGCCCAAGGGTTCGTTGATCTCCCCCTCGGCCATCAGCGCGGCAAACGATGGGCCGTCGAGCAGCATGGGCTGGCGCTTGCGGAGCACGAAGGAACTCATACCGATGCCATACTCGAAGCGCTTGACCGGTGCTTCCACGTCTTTCTCGTCGACGAAATAGGGAATCGAGATTTCATCGCGCTTGGGGTGGTAGAGCGCGATCAGGAAGTTGCGCGCCGTGATCAGGCTGCCGACAATCTCGTGCAGGCGGGCATACAGCTCCCTGGCATCGGACTCGGCCGAGGCGGACGCGGACAGGCTGGCAATCTCGTACAGGGCGCGCTGCAAGCGCTCGGCCTTGCTGCGCTCGGCCACTTCGCGTTCCAGTTCCAGCGTGCGTTGGCGCACGGCCCGCTCCAGGCGGTCCATGCTCTGCAAGCCCTGCAGGGCGCTCGATACGTGGTTGGCGATTTGCGCGAACAGGGCTTCATCCTCTTCGCTGAAGGTATGCTGCTTGTCGTAGCTCTGGATCACCATGGCGCCGATCGCGTCATGGTTCTGGTCCATCAGGGGGCAGCCGATCCAGTGTTCGGGCAGGGTGCCGATGCCGAACACGTCGTTCTCGTCGCGCGCGCGCTGGTGGTCGCCGGTCATCACCAGCCGCTGCTTGTTCAGGATCACCCAGGCGGTCGGCGACTGGTCGGGCGTGGCCAGCTGCACCGACTGGTCCTTGTAGGGATGGTCGTCAACTTCATCGACGAAGTACACGAAGCGCACGGCATTGCCGGGGGCGTCGCGGTCGCACAGGGCAACGTAGAAATTGGCGGCATACATGATGCGGCCCAGGGCCGCATGCACGGATTGCAAGAAAACAGTGATGTCGGTGCAACTGTTGGACAGCTGGCCGATTTCCAGCAGGATTTCCTGGACAGCCTCCAGGCGGCGCAGACGGCTTTCCATCTTTTTCCCAAGGTTTACATGCGTTTGGGCAATATAGCAGGAGGCGCGCAGGCTAGCCAGCGGAAAAAACAAAGCCCGCGTGGTTGGCGGGCCCTCTGTTAGTGCAGCGACATGGCAGGCCGTCGCGGCGGCATGACGGGCGGCCCGAGCGGCGTGATGCGCGGATCGATGGCCGGCTCCGGCGTCTGGTATTTGAAGGGATTGATGATAATCGGTGGAATTGTCGGTGGGGCGGAGGGCGGACCCTTGGGGCCGCATCCTATAGTCGCGCTACGCTGGCGCGGTGCGCTGTCAATTCCAAGGAGCAACGATTGGCTCCCATCACTTACTAGCCAAGCCATATTCCCCTCCATCTCAGAGATCGGATATTCAGTATAGGCAGGCAGTCAACGATTTCAAGCTGGGATCCGTGGTTTTTCCGTTCGTCATCGCCATTCCACCGTTCGTCGCAATCCGGTGGCTGGATCGGGTCGCCGCGCATACAGTGACACCATGTTCAACGCCATGAGGCACATCATGAAAAAGGTCCTTACCCTCTCCCTGGTCTTGCTGTTCGTCTGCATGATTGCGGCCTGGATGTCGCTCGACACCAACGGTGTCATGCTCACCATCGGTGACGAAGACTTCGACGGGCCACTGGGCGCCTTGTTCGGCACCGTGCTGGCCGGCGGCGTGTTTGCCATCGTGGCAGTGGTGCTGACCTTCGTGGCGGTGCTGGTCGGCTTCCTGATGGCCGGTGTCGGCTTGCTGGTGATGCTGGCCCTGGCGCTGGCGGCGCTGCTCACCATGGCGGCGGTGTCGCCGCTGCTGCTGCCGCTGCTGATCCCGTTCGCCATCTACTGGCTGGTGAAACGCCGCCACCGCAAGCCGGCGGAGCCTGCCGCCCCTGCCCTGGAACACTCGCCTGCCTGATCAGCCTTCCACCCGGTTGCGGCCGCCGCGCTTGGCACAGTACAGCGCCTGGTCGGCGCGCACCAGGGCCGCATCGCCGTCGCGTTCGGCTTGCGCCAGGGCGGCGATACCGATGCTGACCGTGATGGCGATGGCGCCGCCCTTGTGCGCCAGCGGGGTGTCGGCAATGCGCTGGCGCAAGCGTTCGGCAAAGGCCCGCGCCGCCTCCATGTCGGCGCCCGGCAGCAGGATGGCGAACTCCTCGCCGCCCACGCGCCCCAGCATGTCGATCTTGCGCTGCGAGTCGCGCATCAGGCCGGCCAGGTGGCGCAACACGGCGTCGCCGCAATCGTGGCCATGGGCGTCGTTGATCTCCTTGAAGTGGTCGATGTCCAGCATCAGCACGGCGGCGCGGCCGCCGACGTCGCGCTGCAAGCGTGCCTGTTCGTCATCGAGCCGCAGCATGAATTGCCGGCGGTTCGGCAAGCCGGTCAGGAAATCGGTGGTCGCCAGCTGCACCAGTTCATCGTTCACGCGCTTGCGTTCCGTGATGTCGACGGTGGACACGATCACGAAATCGAGCGATTGCTCGTGGCCGGGCATCACCAGCAGTGTCAATTCATTCTGGCGCTCCACGCCATCCAGGCGCAGGAAGCAGCTCTCGCCCTGGAACAGATGCGACCCTTGCTGCAGCGCGAGCAAGGCCTGGCCGAACACCGGCATTGCCGGCAGCGCGAAATTCTGCGCCATCCCCAGCCGCCCCAGGTCCTTGCGGGCCGGATCGGCCCCGACCTGGGCCAGGGCGGCGGCATTGACGTCGGTGATGCGCACCAGGTCCGCCAGGCGCGGCAAGTGGCTGGGGTTCACCTGCAGCCATTGCGCCACGTCTTCCACGCCGGAGTCGGCCAGTTCCTGCACCGCCGCGCGCGCGGCCGACCAGTCCTGCTGCCACAGCGCCACCGGCGCGTGGTCGTACAGGCTGCGGAAACGCGCCTCGCCAACGCGCAAGGCTTGTGCCGCGCGCGCCTGTTCCACCGCGATGCCGGCCAGGCTGGCGGCCTGGTCGAGCAGCGCCATATGCGCCACGCTGGGCGCCTGCGGTTCGCGCTGGTAGATGGCGAACGAGCCCAGCACCTTGCCGTTGGCGCCGTGCACCGGCTCCGACCAGCACGAGCCCAGCCCGGCGCGCAGCGCCAATTCGCGGTAGGGCGCCCACAGGGGATCGCTGCCGATGTCTTCCACGATGACGCGGCTGTTGCTGGTGACCGCCTTGCCGCAGGAACCATTGCCATACCCGACCGGCAGGCCGTGGATCGCTTCATTGAAAAAGCCCGGCAGGCTGGGGCCGGCCGCGACGAACAAGTGCTTGCCTTCCTCGTCGAGCAGCATCACGCTGCAAATCATGCCGGGGTTGACGGCTTCGATGCCGCGCAGCAGGCTGTCCAGCACCTGCTGTTGCGGCGCGCCCGCGGCCAGCAGTTCCAGCACCTGCAGGCGCCCTTCTTCGCGCCGCTCGGCCAGGGTGCGTTCCGTGACGTCGCGGAAGGACCAGAGCCGCGCCGGTTCGCTGCCCAGGCTCAGCGCCAGCGTGGTCATTTCCAGCACGCGGCCATCGCGCATCGGCAGCTGGCCGCGGCATTCCCCGTCGCCCGCGTCCTGGCTGGCGCAGCGGGCCAGGAAGGCATCGGGTTGCTCGAGCTGGCGCGCCATGTGGGCCAACAGGATGGCGCCATCGTTTTGCCAGTCCAGCTGTTCCGGCACATTCCACAGCTGGCGGAAGCGGCGGTTGGAGTTCAGCACCGTGCCACGATAATTGTCGACCAGGATGCCGTCCACCGTGGCATCGAGGATGCAGCGCAGCACCGCCTGGCTGCCTTGCGCATGTTCCGCCATCGCCAGCAGGGTGTGCTGCCCTTCGCGCAATTCATCGGCCATGCGGCCGCTGTGCTCGAGCGCTACGCGCAAGCGCTGCCGGCTTTCCGCCAGCGCGTAGGCGAGCAGCGCCAGCAGAACGCTGAGCAGCCCGCCGCCCAGCGCGATGGCGCGCGGCTTGTCCGACAGCACGCCATGCGGCTTGGGCAGTGCGCTGATGTGCAGCGTCCAGCGCCGCCCCGCCAGGCCCAGGCGCTTGACGGCGGTCAGCCGTTCGCCGTGCACGGCGGCGGCACTGTCGAACATGCGGGTGGCGGGATTGGGGGCATCGCCGTCGTAGACTTCCACGTCCAGGCCGCGCAGCGCATCGTGGCCCAGGGCCGCCATCACATCGCCCATGCGGAACGGGGCATAGACCCAGCCCTGGAGCGCATGCCGGCGCTGCTCCAGCGTGTAGCGGCCCGCACCGTTGCGGTAGATCGGCAGGGCGACCAGGAAGCCGGCTTGCACCGGGTCGGCCGTTTCCTGCTTCAACAGCAGCTTGCCGGTCATGGTCGGCAAGCCGGAGTCGCGCGCCTGTTCGAAGGCGGCGCGCCGCACCGGCTCGGACAGGCCATCGTAGCCGAAGGCTTGCAGGTTGCTGCCGGCAAACGGCTCGAGGTAGACCACCGGCCCATACTGGCTGCGCGCACCGGGCGGGGTGACCGTGTAGTCGGGGAAGCCTTCCGCCTGCACCATGGCGATGTGGTCCGGCAGCTGCGCCGCCGGTACCAGGCGCATATAGCCGACGCCTTGCATGCCGGGGAAGTTCTGGTTCAGTTCAAGGCGTTCGACATAGGTGTGGAATTCGGCACGCCCGACGAAATCGGAGCTGGCAAACAGACCTTGCACGCCGTACAGCACTTGCACATAGGCTTGCATGCGTACGGCAATATGGTTGACCAGCTCACGCGCGCGGTAATCGAAATCGGCCGTGGCATCGCGCTCGGCGGCGCCGCGCGCGCCCCACCACACGCTGGCCGTGGCGGTCAGGCAGACGGCCGCCACCAGCCCCGCCAGCAAGCGGGGTTGGGCCAGGCGTTGGAGCGGTTGGCTGGCGGATGGCCTTTGCATACCAACATGATAGTGTGCCTAGGGCAATATTTTTGCCCTATTGAAAAAGTCAATCGGCGCTGTCGGGGCGATTGCCGGCCGTGGCCTGGAACAGGCGGTAGCCGCGCGCGCGCAGTTCGCAGGCCGGGCACGTGCCGCAGCCATAGCCCCAGTCGTGCAGGGTACCACGTTCCCCCTTGTAGCAGGTATGGGTGTCGGCGCGGATCAGGTCGACCAGCGGGTTGCCGCCGAGGCGCCCGGCCAGTTGCCAGGTTTGCGCCTTGTCCAGCCACATCAACGGCGTTTCCAGCTTGACGCGGGTATCCATGCCCAGGTTCAGCGCCACTTGCAGCGCCTTCATCGTATCGTCGCGGCAATCCGGGTAGCCGGAAAAATCGGTTTCGCACATGCCGCCCACCAGCACGTTCAAGCCGCGCCGGTACGCCAGGGTGGCGGCCACGGTCATGAACAGCAGGTTGCGGCCGGGGACGAAGGTATTGGGCAGGCCGTTGGCCTGCATGGTGATCTCGATGTCTTCGGTCATGGCCGTTTGCGACAATTGCGCGATCAGTCCGAGGTCGATCATATGGTCTTCGCCCAGGCGCCCGGCCCACTCGGGGCGCAGCGCGCGCATGCGCTCCAGCACGCGCGGGCGCACCGTCAGTTCGATGGCATGGCGCTGGCCGTAGTCGAAGCCGATGGTCTCGACGCGCGGGTAGCGCTCCAGGGCCCAGGCCAGGCAGGTGGTCGAGTCCTGTCCACCGCTGAACAGGACCAGTGCGGCGTCGTTAGTCAGCATCGCATTTCTTTCTTCTGGTTTTCTTGTAAATCTTAGGGGTACGCCAATTTTGCTGCTGATCCGGTAACATTCGGTTTCGACTTCCAGATCACAGACCACGAATTTTGGCACAAACCGGCATAAAAGTATTGAAGGGCCTTGTACTGGGCTGCGCCGCCCTGCTGCTGCCCTTGCTGGCGGCTGCCCAGGGCTGGCAATACCAGGTCCGCATCAATGCCCCGCGCGAACTGCAAGCCCTGCTGGAAGACAACCTCGACCTGGTGCGCTTCCGCACCAACCCGCGCATGGACCGCGACCAGCTGCAGCGCATGCTGCGGGCCGCGCCCGACCAGATCAAGACGCTGGTGGCAACTGCCGGTTACTACACGCCGGCCGTGAACATCCGTTTCGATGAAAGCGGCACCCCGACCGTGGACGTCGAAGTGGCGCCGGGTGACCCGGTGCTGGTGGGCGAGGTGGAGATCGTGCTGCAAGGCTTCGAGTCGAGCTCCGCGACCCCGTTCGACAAGGACGCGCTGAAAGCGGGCTGGGGCCTGCCGCGCGGCGCCGTGTTCCGCCAGGACGAGTGGGAAAAGTCCAAGCGCGACATCCTGCGCGCGGTGGTGCAGACGCGTTACCCGCGCGCGCAAATGACGGCCAGCGAAGCCGTGGTCGATCCCGAGACGCAGCGGGCACTGCTGCACGTGACCCTCGACAGCGGGCCGGAGATGCGTTTCGGTGCGTTGAAGATCGAAGGCTTGCGGCGCTATCCGGAATCGGTGGTGCGCAACCTGAACCCGATCAAGCCGGGCGACTATTACAGCGAGGCGGCACTGCAAGCTTACCAGGGCAAGCTGCAGGATACCGGCTATTTCGCCAACGTCGACGTCAGCGCCGACCTGTCGTCGGTGCTGGGCGAACAGATCGAAGCAGCCGAGGACAAGGCGCAAGGCGTGCCGCAACCTGGCACCATGCCGCCGCTGCCCTTGCTGGTGCGGGTGGTGGAAAACAAGCGCAAGAGTGCCAGCGTGGGTATCGGCTTCAGCACCAATACCGGCGCGCGCGCCTCGGGCACCTACGACGACCTGAACGTGTTCGGCTTGAAGATGAAGAGCGCGCTGACGCTGGAGACCAAGCGCCAGACGGCGCGCAGCGACTTCTACTTCCCGACCACGGCGGACGGCTACAACGACAGCTTCGGCGCGGCGGTGGAGCGCAAGGATATCGAGGGCGAGATCACGCGCACCGCCTCGGTGGCGGCCAAGCGCGCCTGGGGCACGCCGCTGCTGGAGCGCAGCATTTCGATCGAATACCTGAACGAGAGCAAGACGGTGAACCGGGTGGCGTCTTCGCACAGCCAATCCTTGCCGATCACGTACGCCGCCACCTGGCGCAAGGTGGACAACCTGGTATTCCCGACCAAAGGCTATGTGCTGAACGCCACGCTGGGCGGGGCGCTGCTGCCGGTGCTGACCGATGAAAAATTCATCCGCGCCACCGCGCGCGGCATCACCTATCGCCCGCTCAACCCGAAATCCACGGTGATCCTGCGCGCGGAGTTCGGCGCGCTGGCGTCGGCGCGCCAGGAAGGCGTGCCGGCCACTTACCTGTTCCGCGCCGGCGGCGACAACTCGGTGCGCGGCTATGCCTACCAGGAACTGGGCGTGCAGCGCGGCGATGCCACCGTGGGCGGCCGCTACCTGGTCACCGGCAGCGCCGAGTACCAGTACTGGTTCAAGCCGGCCTGGGGGGCGGCAGTGTTCTATGACGCCGGCAATGCGTCCAATTCGCTGGGCGGCTTGCGGCCCAAGTCCGGTTACGGCGTCGGTGCGCGCTACAAGAGCCCGGTCGGGCCGATCAATGTCGACGTCGCCTATGGCCATGCCACACGCAAGGCGCGGCTGCACTTCTCGCTGGGGTTTACGTTCTGATGGATACGCCGCCCAACCCACCGCCACCGCCGCCACCGCCGCACGGTACGCCGACGCCGCCCGGCGCGCCGGCCGCACCCGCCGGCCGCAAATGGCTGCGCCGCGTGCTGGGCGGCGGCGCCGTGACGCTGGCCGTGCTGGGCGGCGCAGTGTGGCTGCTCGGGCGCGAAACCACGCTGCAGCAGATCGTTGCGCAAGTGGCGCGCGCCAGCGGCGGCCAGGTCGTCGTCAGCGGCGTCACCGGTTCGCTGTATGGCCGCATGCATATCGGGCGCATCGTGTACCGCGACGAGTCGGGCGTGCTCACGCTCGAGGACATCGATATCGACTGGTCGCCGCTGCAATACTTCAGCGAAGGCGTGGCGATCAGCCAATTGCACGTGGCGCAGGCCGAGTCGCGCGCCACCGGGCCATCCAAGCCGCCCGTCATGCCGGCATCGATCGCACCGCCTTTCCGGCTGCGGATCAGCGATGGCCGCGTGCGCGCCCTGGCCATTGTCGGCCAGGACGGCAGCCGCACCACGCTGCGCGCCATCAGGCTGCGGCTGCAGGGCGACGGCCAGCGCTGGCAGTTGCAGGAAGCGACTGCGGAAACGCCGGTCGGTGCGCTGGCCGCCAGCGGCGAAATCGCGACCACCCGCCCCTACAAGCTGAGCGCCACCGCCGCGCTGGCACCGATGCCGTCCGGCCCCGCGCGCCCGGCCGCCCCGGCAAGTCCCGCCGCGCCGCCGGCCGCTGCCGCGCCGGGCCCAGCCAGGCCCCTGGAGCCGGACCTGATCCAGCGCAGCGCGACGCGGCTCGAGGTGTTCGCGGGCGGCGACCTGGGGCAACTGAAGCTCGAGGTCAAGGGAAAATCGAACTACGCCAACGGCGACGGGACAATGGTGCTGGCGCCCTTCGATCCCATTCCCCTGCGCAGCGTGCGCCTGCAGGCGCGCGGTGTCGACCCTGCCCGCTTCGATCCCGCCTGGCCGCAAGCCGCAATCGACCTGGCATTGGAGGCCGCCATCCAAGGCGGAAAGCTGGGCGGTAAACTGTCGGCCGTCAACCGCAGCGCAGCCGGTCCGCTCGACCAGCAAAAGCTGCCGCTGCGCAGCGCCACCGCGCACCTGGGCGGCACCCTGGACCACGCAAGCCTGGGCGGCATACAGGTCGATCTCGGCGCGGCGGGCCAATTCAGCGGCAGCGGCACCCTGCGCCGCCTGCCGAAAGACGGCGGCATCGATACCGCCCAATTGCGCCTGCACACCGACCGCCTGGATTTGCGCGGCCTGCACAGTGCCGCCATCAGCACCGCCATCGCCGGCGACATCAGCGCCGAAACCAAGGACAGCCGGCACACCCTGCGCGCCGCCCTGGGCGAAGGCAAGCTGCGCCTGGACGCCCTGGCGACAGTGCAGGACCTGGTGCTGACCGTCCAGCAAGCCCGCATCACGGCTGGCCAGGGCAGCATCAGCGCCACCGCCCAGGCCAGCCTGAAGGAAGACAAAGCCTTCAAGGCCGCCGCCACCATCAAGCGCTTCGATCCCGCGGCGCTGGGCGCCTTCCCATCCGCCGACCTGAACGTCGAACTGCACGCCAGCGGCCAACTGGCGCCGGATTGGCGCGCCAATGCCGACATCGCGCTGCAGCCCAGCAAACTGCTCGGGCATCCCCTGTCCGGCAACGTCAAGCTGGCGGCCGACGCGCGCCACCTGGCCAGGATCGATGCCCGCCTCGCCTTCGCCCGCAACACCCTGACGGCACGCGGCGCCTTCGGTGCCGCCGCCGACCAGCTCGAATGGACGCTCGAGGGCGGCGAACTCGCAGCGCTCGACCCGCGCCTGCAAGGCAGCGCCAGCGCCAGCGGCACCGTGAGCGGCGGCTACGCCGCGCCGCGCACCAGCTTCAGCGCCGAAGCACGGGGACTGGCTTATCTGGCGGCGCCGGCGGCCCGCGGCGCGGCCAATGCGGCAGGCGGCCCGGCGGCCACCGCCGCCGCGCCCGGCACCGGCGCGACGCGCGCCGGCGGCAGTGGCACGACAAGCCGCGCCGCAGCGGCTGTGCCGGCGCGTACCGACAGCATCATCCGCGCCAGCGGCGAAGCCACGCTGGCGGGCGCGCTGGAGGTCAAGCTGTCCGGCAATGCCGCACGCGTCAATCCGGCCAACTTCGGCGCCCCCATGGCGGGCAACGTCAACGCCGACTTCAGCGCGACACTGCGCGCCAGCGCCGACTGGCTGGCCCATGCCGACGTCCGCGTGCTCCCGGCATCCACGCTGGGCAATGCGGCATTGACCGGCTACGCCAGGTTCGCCGCCCGCCCCGGCCGCGTGCAGGACGCCGACGTCGACCTGCACCTCGGCCCCAACCTGCTGCAAGCCAAGGGTTCCTTCGGCAAACCGCCAGACCGCCTCGACTGGAAGCTGGACGCGCCGCAGCTGGCCGTGCTCGGCAGCGGCTGGTCCGGCAACCTGCGCGGCAGCGGCTACGCCAGCGGCGGCAACTTCAGCGCCGGCGCCGCCCAGGCGCTGCCCACCCTCAGCGCCACGCTCGATGGCGCCCACCTGCGCCTGCCCGGCCAGCGCGAAATCTCCGCCATCAAGGGCAGCGCCACCATCGGCGCCGCGTTCGGCCCCGACGACCCGCTGCAAGCCGACCTGACAATCAGCGGCTTCAGTGCTCCCGGCATCCTGCTGGACCGCCTGCGCCTGCAAGCCAGCGGCACGGCCGGCAAGCACACGGTACAACTGGCCGCCGCCAATCCGGACTTCGATGCCGGCGCCACCCTGCGCGGCAGCCTGCGCGACGACAGCTGGAGCGGCAGCGTGGACGCCCTGCAAAACAAGGGCCGCTTCGCCCTGACCCTGCAAGCGCCGGCCGCGCTGCGCATCGCCGGCCGCCAAGGCACGGGCGTGGCCGGCCTGGCGCGTCCCGAGCAACTGTCGCTGGCCAGCGCCACCATCGTCATGCCGGAAGGCAGCCTGCGCATCGAAACGCTGGAGAAGAATGGTCCGCGCTGGCGCAGCAAAGGCAGTGCCGCCGGCGTCAACGCCAGCTACCTCGCACAACTGTCCGACACCTGGCGCCGCAACGTCGCCAGCACCATGACGCTGGGCGGCGACTGGTCGCTCGACCTGGCGGCGCCCGCCGCCAAGGGTGCCGCGCCGGCCCTGGATGGCTACCTGCACGTATTCCGCGAAAAAGGCGACGTCACCATCACCGGCGGCGAACGGCCTATCCCGCTTGCCTTGAAAGTGCTGGACGCGCGCCTCACCGTCGCCGGCGACCAGCTGCAGGCCCAGGCCGAACTGGCCGGCGACCGTGCCGGCAACGCACGCCTGGAAGCGAGCGCGCAACTGCGCAATGGCCGCATCCCATCGGATAGCCCGCTGTCCTTCGGCGCCAGCGCCAGCCTGCCCTCGATCGCCTGGCTGTCGCCGCTGCTCGAAGTGCAAGGCATGGCGCTCGATGGCGCGCTGCGCGCCCATGCTTCCGGGCGCGGCACCATCGCCAACCCGCTGCTGGACGGCGAAGTGGTCGGCGACGGCCTGACCATCAACTGGGCCGAGCAAGGTATCCGCCTGCGCAACGGCCAGCTGCAGGCCAAGGTGGCCGGCGACCAGTTGCAGTTGCAGCGCCTGCGCTTCGACGGCGCGGAGGGCAAGGTGCAAGCCGATGGCTGGCTGCGCCTGGCCGGTGGCGAAATGTCGATGGACCTCAAGCTGGCGGCGGACAAGCTGGAAGTGTTCAACCGCCCCGACCGCACCCTGGTCTTGAGCGGCAACAGCACCCTGCTGCGCGACGCCAAGCGCTTCGAACTGAATGGCGCATTCAAGGCCAACCGCGCCAGCATCGAGCTGCCCGCACTCGATGCGCCCACCATCAGCGACGACGTGGTGATCCTCGGCCGCGACAAGCCGAAGGCCGCCGGCAGCAACCTGCCGCTGGCGGTCGACATCGAGGCCGATCTGGGCGACGACTTCACCCTGCGCGGCAAGGGCCTGGATGCCCAGTTGGCCGGCAGCGTGCGGGTACGCATGACTGAACGCCGCGCGCCGCGCGTCAACGGCAGCATCCGCGTCGTGAGCGGCACCTATGCCGCCTACGGCCAGCGCCTGGCCATCGAACGCGGCGTGCTGAATTTCACCGGCGCCTACGACAACCCGGGCTTGAACATCCGCGCCGTGCGCCGCCGCCCCGAGGGCGAGGAGCTCAACGAGCACAATGTGGAAGCCGGCGTGGAAGTGCGCGGCACCGCGCTGGCGCCGGCCGCCAGGCTGGTGTCGACGCCATCGGTGCCGGACAGCGAAAAACTGGCCTGGCTGGTGCTCGGCCACGGTACCGCCGACATGGCAGGCAATGAAATGGGCTTGCTCGGCACGGCGGCCGGCGCCCTGCTGGGCGGGCGGGGCGGGCCGAGCCTGGCCAGCCGGGTCGGTCTCGACGAACTGGGCGTGAGCCAGGCCAGGGGACTGGAAAGCACGGTCGTGACGGTCGGCAAAAAACTGTCCTCGCGCGCCTACCTCAGCTTTGAGCAAGGCGCAGGCACGGCCACCAGCCTGGTCAAGCTGCGCTACAAGGTCAATGCCCGCGTGTCACTGCAGCTGCAGACCGGCACCAACAATGCGCTGGACGTGCTTTACAACTGGGCTTTCGACTGACCCGGCGGTACCATTTCGGGATTATGGTCCGGCACCGGATCGTCCTCTTGCGGAACGGGAGAATGCGGACTGTGCGGATGCACCGGCTCGGGGTGCGGTTGCGACTCATCGACCGGCACCGGCAGGTCGGGCGCGCGGTGGGCGTGGATACGGTGTTTTTCCATGGCTGGAACTCCCGAAAGCGAGATCACGAACGGCTATTTTACGCCTGCGGTTAAAATTCTTCTTTTTTACGATTGGCGCGCGCCCCATGCAACTGACTGTCACGACCGTAGTCCTGCTCATCCTCGTTCCGACGCTGATCTGGCGCATCTATTCGCGCCTGAAACTGGTGTTCGTCCGCCAGGAATCGGTCATGTGGCGGCACTGGGTCGGCGCCGCCGGCCTGCCGCTCATGCTGCTGCTGGCCGCCCAGTCCATGCTGGGCAATATGCCGGCCCTGTCGATGATGGCCGGCGCCGTGATCGCCGGCGCCTGGCTGGCGTTCATTGCGCTGAAGAAGACGCGCTTCGAAAACCACGGCGCAACGCTGTATTTCACGCCCCCCAGCCGCACCGCCATCCTGGTGTGCATGCTGTTCGCGGCGCGCGTGCTGCAGATTGGCGTCGAGTTCTACATCAACCGCCAATCCGAACAGCCGCGCGCGATCAATGCGACCGAAGTCATGCAGCACCCGCTGACGGTGGTCCCGTTCGGCCTGATGCTCGGCTACCTCGCCGCCTACTCCATCGGCCTGCTGCGCTGGCGCAGCACGCAGCAGCCCCGCGATTAAACCAGGTCGGCCAACGCTTCCTGCACCGTCGGGTAGCGGAAGGTGAAGCCGGTGGCCAGCAGGCGGCTGGGCGCGACGGCAGACCCTTCCAGCAGCAAGTCGGCCTGCTCGCCCAGCAGCAGGCGCAGCGGCCAGGCCGGCGTCGGCACCAGGCAGGGGCGGTGCAGCTCGGCGGCGGCGGCGCGGGCGAATTCCAGCTGGGTGGGTTGCTGGGGCGCGGTGAAGTTCCAGGCGCCGTCGGCATTCGGTCCGAGGTGCCAGACGTGCGCCATGGCGCGCAGCAGGTCGTGCAAATGGATCCAGGAGTTGCGCTGCAATCCGCTGCCCAGGCGGCCGCCGCATCCCAGCCGGAACGGCAGCAGCATGGAAGGCAAGGCGCCGTCCTGGCCGAACACCACGCCGAAGCGCGTGAGCGCCACCGGCACGCCGAATTCGCGCGCGCGGCTGGCGGCCGCTTCCCATTCCTGGCATAGCTGCGACATGAAGATGGGCTGCGGCGGGCTCGCTTCGTTCAGCACCGCCTCGCTGTTTTGCGGCTGGATGCCGTAGTAGCCGATGGCCGACGCGGAAATCATCAGCCGTGGCTTGATCACCGCCTTGCCGATCCAGTCCACCACGCTCTGCGTCAGCGCGACGCGGCTGCGCCGCAGTTCGGCTTTGCGCTTTTCGCTCCAGCGCCAGCCGAGAATCCTGGCGCCGGCGAGGTTGATCACGACGTCGACGACCTCGTCATGCGCCAGGTCCGCCATGCTGCCGATCGCGCGCACCGTGCCGCTGAATTCCCAGGCCGCCTTTTTCGGGTCGCGCGACAGGATGATGACGTGGTGGCCGCAGGCGCGCAGCATGGGCACCAGTGCGTGGCCGATAAAGCCGGTCGCTCCGGTCACCAGGACGGTCTGGCGGGTGCCGTCGAAGCGCGCGGCCGGCGCTTCACTGGCAGGCAGCCGGCGCGCCGCGAGCGCATCGCGCACACCGGACGCGAACACGCCCACGCCACAGGCGGCGAGGAACATGCTGAGCCAGCCTTGCGGCGCGTAACGGAAGCCGCTCGGCGCGGACAGCCACTCAGGCGAGGCCAACAGCAGCAGGCAGATGAAGGCGCCGCCATTGATCGCCAGTACCGTGTGCGTGACGCGCTCCGTTGCGGGCAGCAGGCGGGTCTGGTCTTCCACCACGAAGTCCCACAGCGTGAGGACGATCTCGACGCCGAACAGGGCAATCAGCGCCAGCGCCCAGGCCCCTTGCCAGACCCAGGCCGACAAGCCGATGAACAGGACGCCGTAGATCACGGCGCGCAGGGCGTGGATCGCCAGCTCGCGCCTGGCCGTCCGGCGCTGCGGCAGCGCCTCCGTCATTTCGTGATGGTAGATGGTGTCGAAGGCGCCAAGGCAGCCTTGCGCAGCCATCAGCTGCAGGGCGAGCAAGTGGGTGTTCATGCGGTCCTACCCTTCTCAATACCGTGCGCGGCGTCCTGGCTGGCGCCGTCCAGGCGGTACAGGCGCCACGTGGCCGGCAGCAGCAGCGCCAGCGTGGCGGCGTCGAGCCAGACGTTGGGCCATACGCCGGCGCGCAAGGACACCATGATGTCCTGCGGCCCCCACAGCAGCAGGCCGGCGGCGATCCACAGCCAGGCCGACGGCGCGCGATAGCGGTCGCCGAAGCGCACCAGCGCCAGCATCCATAAGCCGACGCACTGGATGGTCGGCCCGAACAGCGCCATCCACCAGGCTTGCCGGGCATGGTCCGACGCCGGGCCGAGCAAGGCGTGGTACCAGTCCAGCGCCGCCGCATCCGCCACCCACGGCAAGGCCAGCCCGGCCAGCAGGTGCACTACCGCGCTGGCGTACAGCCAGCGTACGAGCCATTGACGTTCCATACCGGCCATTCGTCTACTCCTTGAGCAAGCGGGCGACCTTGCCGCCCATTTTGAGGAATTTCTGCAGGGTGGCCGGTGGCAGGTGCTTGTAATCCTCATAGGTCGCGGTCAGCATTTCGAGGAATTCCAGCACCTGGTCCATGCGCGCCCGGGTGGCCGGGTCGAGCGCCGCATCCTGCCCGCCTTCGATGGCGCACTCGCGCATCACGCTCAGCGTCGGGTCGATCTCGCGCCGTTTGCGCTCCTCCATCACCACGCGGAAGATTTCCCACACGTCCTGCAAGGCCGTGAAATGGTCGCGCCGGTCCCCCATCACGTGCACCACCTTGACCAATCCCCAGCTTTGCAATTCCTTCAGGCTGTTGCTGACGTTGGAGCGCGCCACGTTCAAGGTGTCCACGATGTCCTCGGCATTGAGTGGCTTGTTTGATAAAAACAACAGAGCGTGAATTTGCGCGACGGTGCGGTTCACCCCCCAGCGGCTGCCCATTTCCCCCCAATGCAGAATGTATTTTTGTTCGGTCGGGCTCAGCGGCATGTCGAATTTCCTTTATTTCTGTCGTTACAGAAATTAAAGACCAAATCCTGGGCGATGTCAAATCCTCAAAGCTCGTGTATTCTGGATCACTCAAAATGATTGCCATGAGGAAATATTCTTATGACGACGTATAACAAGACCGACAAAGGCCGGGAGGAGATCGCGGCGCGCACCCACGGGCTGCCGTCGCGCATGCGCACCTTGCTGGTGATGATCGATGGGCGCCACCCCATGGAACAATTGCTGCCCAAGGTGACCGGCCTGGGGCTCGATGCCAGCGCCGTGGCCGAGCTGCTGGCGCAGGGGTTCATCGAGGAAGGTGAAGCCCTGCCGCCGCCACCCGTGCTGCCGACCGAGCAGGAACTGGCGGCGCAATACGCGCAGGCGCGCGCTTTCTACGCACGCACCATCGAGCCGACACTGGGGTTGCGCGGGCAAGTGTTGCAAGCCAAGCTGGAAGCGGCTGCCACGCTGGAGGATTTGAAGGCGATGCGCATCACCTTCTTCGAAATGGTGAACCGCATCCGCGGCCGGCCGGTAGCCTTGGCGCTGAAAAAAGAACTGGACGCCATCCTGGATGGCAGCGCGCGCCACGCCTGAATTTGATCCAGATCATTCCCAACGCCGCCGGGCTTTCCCATACTGGTTCCAGTCAACAGGAGAAAGCCATGGGCATGATTCAAAATATCGGCACGGTGGACCGTGCCTTGCGCATCGCCGTCGGAGTCGGCCTGATCGCCGCCACCTTACTGGGCCTGATCGGCCCCTGGGGCTGGATCGGCGTGGTGCCGCTCCTGACGGGGGCGATCAAGTTCTGTCCCTTGTATCGCCTCGCCGGGATCCAGACCGACGAACACTGATCAGGCTGCAGCCGCCTGGCGCCGCTGCAGCACGAAGATCGGCTGCGCCCAGGTGGTGTCCTTCTTTTTCTTGCTCGTGATGAGGGTGAGGTCGGAAGGGTCGTAGACGTCGGTGTTGTGGGTCAGCGGCGTCGTCATCAGGTATTGCGCATCGGTGTTCTTCAGGAACTCGCCGACCAGCTGGATGTTGCGGATGTCCAGGTGGGCGAACGGTTCGTCGATGAACACGAAGCCGCCGGAGCCGTCTTCGGACTTCAGCAAGCCAATCAGCAGCACCAGCGACTTCATCACCTGCTGGCCGCCCGACGCTTCGCCGTCGTTCAAGCCGATCGCCCCCTTGCCGTCGAACTTGAAGCGGACCTGCAGGCCGGCTTGCGCCAGCAGCAGGTCGTCGTTCTCCAGCTTGACCGGTTCGACGTGCACGTCGATGTTGGCCAGCGCGCCCAGTTCCTTGATGTTGGCGGAATAGGTCTTGATGGTGTAGCGCAGGCGTTCGATGTAGGCGCCGCGCGCGTTGGCGGTGGCTTCGATCGCGCGGTTGTTCTGGTAGCGGCGTTCTTCGGTTTCCGTCTTGCGGTTGGTCAGCTGCTCGTTCAGGCGCGCGTACTGGTCGATCACGGTCGCGTCCAGTTCCCAGTCGTCGCGCGCCAGCGAAGCTTGCAGGCTGGCGATGCGCAGGTCGACCTGGTGCGCATTCTGGTGCTGCTGCACCAGCGCCAGGCGGCGCGCCGGACGGCGCCATGCCCCCGGCAGGTGGCGCCACTGGCGGCGCAGCGCCAGCATGGCGCGCGCGTGGTCGGAGCGCTGTTCCATCTGGCGCTTGAAGTTCAGGCGCATGCCGGCTTCCGCCTCGGACAGCGACATGCGCGCGCTTTGCCACGCGGTGTCGGCCTTGGTGCGCGCCACGGTGGCGTTCTTCATCAGGCCTTGCAGCTCGCCCAGGCGCGAACCCACCTCCAGGCGTTCGGCGCGCAGCGGCACGGCGGAGCGCGCGGCTTCGTCGAATTCCTCGGTGCGCGCCGACAGTTCCTTCACCGCGTCCACACCGGCCAGGCGGGCCTTGAGCGCGGAGGTTTCGGAGGCCAGCTTGGAAATCTGCAGCGTGTACTTGTCTTCCTCGGCTTCCAGGTTCGGCAGGTTCTTCTGGATCGCATCCATGCGCGAGCTCTTGCCGGCCGAGCCGAAGCGGTAGCGCGACGCTTCCACGAACAGCGAGCGGCCGCCGCGGCGTTCCTTGTGGTAGGCCTCCGGCGTGATCCATTCCTCGATATTGCCAAGCTTGGCGCCCTCTTCCACCGACTCCACGCGGGTGATGCGCGACAGCTGGTCGATCAGCCATTCCGGCGCCAGGCCGCTGAACTTCACCACCGACAGCAGGCTCTGGTTTTTCGGCTCGTGCGCCTTGACGCAATCGGGCACGATGAAGTGGCGATAACGCTCCTTCTCCGCCAGGCGGTAAGCGGCGGAAGCATCGGACGAGCGCTCCAGCAGCACCACCGAGGCGTAGCCGCCCAGTACGCCCTCCACCGCGCCCTGCCACTTCGGATCGGTCACTTCGACGATATCGGACAGCATGGCGTGCGGGATGCCCGCATCGTTCAGGGCGCGGCGCATGGCGCGCACATTGTCCGGCTCCGGCATGGCGGTCTTGCCCGACAGCGCATTGATGGTGGCCTTGTCCTGCGCGATGCGGTTCGACACGGCGTCGCGCTGCGAACGCAGTTTCAGCAGCTCGGCTTCCTTGGCTTCCAGCTGGGCGGCGGCATCGGCCACGTCGGCGCCCGATTCGGCGGCCAGTTTTTGCAGGCGGGACTTCTGCTCCGCCAGCGATTCGAGCGGTTTCAGCTTGCTGTTGATCAGGTTCAGGCGCGACGTCAGCGCGGTCTGTTCCTGTTCCAGCAGGGTTTCCTGCTGCTGCGCATCCTGCAGGGCCTTGGCCTGTTTCGCCACCTCGTTACGCTTGTCGGCCAGCAGCTGGTCGGCCTGCGCCAGCGGCTTGCGCGCTTCGCGCAGCTGCCTGCTGATATTGGCGGCCTTCTCGCGCGCCTCGTGGTATTCCAGCGAGGGCAGCACTTCCTCCTGCAGGTTGCGGCGTTCCTTGTGCAGGGTTTCCCATTGATGGTAGTTGGCCACGCGCAGGCGCAAGCCTTCCAGGTTGGTCCTGGAACCTTCCAGTTCCGCTTCGAAGCGCTTCAGTTCCTCTTCGGTGTCGCGCTGGTGGCGTTTCGCCTCGTCGTAAGCGTCCAGCACCTCCTTGTCGCCGAACACCTGGAACACCAGGTCCAGCAACTGGCGCGGCGCATATTCGCACAGCTTGTCGGTTTCGCCCTGCTCCAGCGCCAGCACTTTCGCCATGGCCGGCGACAGGCCGGCGTTGGCCAGGCGCTTGCGGTAATTCTCGACGCCGAGCCAGTCGTTGGCTTCGGTGACTTCCTCGATGTCCACGTTACCGGGGCGCATCAGGTACTGGCGCTTCCAGTCGCCGCCGTTTTTCTGGATCTGGCAGAACAGGGTCACTTCGTCTTCGGCGAAGAAACCGCTGCTGCGGAACGGACGGTTGGACAGCTGCTTGCCCTGCGGCTTGTTGTCCACCACGGCGCGCAGCCAGGCGGTCTGCTGGCCGCTGTGGCGGGCGTAATGTTTGTAGGTGCGGCCCATCGAGCAATCGAGGCCGAACAGCGTGCGCAGCGCATCGAGCAAGGTGGTCTTGCCGGAGCCGTTCTGGCCCGCGATGGTGATGATCTTCGCATCCAGCGGAATGTTCTTGATGCGCTGCCAATAGTCCCAGTGGACCAGCTCTAGGGATTTGATATGGAACATCGATTATTCTTCCGTTGGGGTTTCTTCAGCGGCGGCCGGCTGCTCGGGCGCAGGCTCCGGCTCCGGGTCGTTGGCGGCGGCCAGCACTTCGCGCGGGATGTGCACGATCTGCGCCGGGGCG
>CAMLRG010000089.1 GCA_946482335.1 uncultured Duganella sp.
CGCCTCGGCGGACGCGGCGGCGCGGCTGCGAGAGGAGGGCTGGGTGACGTTGCACGCGCTGGGCGGCACGGAAGACGAGAAGGAAGCGCGCCGCCTCGGCTGCTCGCATCTGTGGCGCAACGGCGCCGTTCAAATGCTCTAGCAAGGAAGTTCGGTATGGCGAATGTAGCGGTCATCGGCTCGCAGTGGGGCGACGAGGGCAAGGGCAAGATCGTCGACTGGCTGACCGATCACGCCCAGGGCGTGGTGCGCTTCCAGGGCGGCCACAATGCGGGCCACACCCTCGTGATCGGCGGCGTCAAGACCGCCCTGCAGCTGATCCCGTCGGGCATCATGCGCCCGGGCGTGGCCTGCTACATCGGCAACGGCGTGGTGCTGTCCGTGCCCGACGTGCTGCGCGAAATCGACAAGCTGGAAGCGGCCGGCGTGGAAGTGGCTTCCCGCCTGAAGATTTCCGAAGCTTGCCCGGTCATCCTGCCTTACCACACCGCACTGGACGCGGCGCGCGAGGCGGCCCGTGGCGCCGCCAAGATCGGCACCACCGGCAAGGGCATCGGCCCGACCTATGAAGACAAGGTGGCGCGCCGCGCCATCCGCGTGGCCGACCTGCTGAACGCCGAGCGTTTCGCCGAGAAGCTCAAGGAGAACCTGGACTACCACAATTTCGTGCTGGAAAACTACCTGAAGGCGCCGAAGATCGATTACCAGAAGACCCTGGACGACGCGCTGGCCTACGTGCCGCGCCTGCGCCCGATGGTCACCGACGTGTCCTCCGCCCTGTACGCCACCCACAAGGCCGGCGGTTCGCTGCTGTTCGAAGGCGCGCAAGGCTCGCTGCTGGACGTGGACCACGGCACCTATCCGTTCGTCACCTCGTCGAACTGCGTGGCAGGCAATGCCGCCGCCGGCGCCGGCGTCGGCCCTGGCATGCTGCACTACATCCTGGGCATCACCAAGGCTTACACCACCCGCGTCGGTTCCGGCCCGTTCCCGTCCGAACTGCCGACCGATGCCGGCGTTGGCCACCACCTGTCCTCCGTGGGCCACGAGTTCGGCACCGTGACCGGCCGTGCCCGCCGTTGCGGCTGGTTCGACGCGGCCCTGCTGCGCCGCTCGGTGCAGATCAACGGCGTGTCGGGCATGTGCCTGACCAAGCTGGACGTGCTGGACGGCCTGGAAACGCTGCAGATCTGCACCGGCTACAAGATCGACGGCAAGCAGGTCGACATCTTCCCGGTCGGCGCCGAAGACGCTGCGCGCTGCGAGCCGATCTACGAGGAGATGGCAGGCTGGAAGGAGAGCACCGTCGGCGCCAAGTCGATGGACGCGCTGCCGGCCACCGCCCGTGCCTACATCAAGCGCATCGAAGAACTGGTCGGCGTGCCGGTCGACATGGTTTCCACCGGCCCGGACCGCGAAGAGACCATCGTGCTGCGTCATCCATTTGAATAAGAAAGAACAACAAGCATGAGCACTCCTGTATCCGACCAAAAACACCTGTGGGTTAGCTGGGACGAGTACCACCGCCTGATCGAGCGCCTGGCGCTGAAGGTCCATGAATCGGGCTGGAAGTTCGACATGGTACTGTGCCTGGCGCGCGGCGGCGTGCGTCCGGGCGACGTGTTCTCGCGCATCTTCGACGTGCCGCTGGCGATCCTGTCGACCAGCTCCTACCGCGAGGAAGCCGGCACCGTGCGCGGCGACCTGGATATCGCCAAGTACATGACCATGACCAAGGGCCCGCTGTCGGGCAAGATCCTGCTGGTGGACGACCTGGCCGATTCCGGCGTGACCCTGACCAAGGTCATGAAGCACCTGAAGGACAACTTCGAAGGCGTGACCGAAGTGCGCTCGGCCGTGATCTGGACCAAGGGCTGCTCGGCCTTCCGTCCCGACTACCAGATGGAAGAATTGCCGCACAACCCATGGATCCACCAGCCGTTCGAAGACTACGACGGCCTGCGCCCGCACCAGCTGGCGGCCTGGATCAAGAAAGGCGAAAGCAACGCGTAAGCACGCGTTGCGGCAGGAAAAGGCGGACGGCGCAAGCCGGGCCGCCTTTTTTCATTGCGCGGCCGTGACGCGCGCGCCTTGCAGCGCCGCCAGCAAGGCGTCATTGGCAAAGGGTTTGGACAGCACCGCGTGCGCGCCCAGCTGCTGCGCCTGGCGCAGCCGTTCCGCGCTGTCGGCCGACACCACCACCACCTTGAGCGGCACCGGCGGCGGCGTGCGCTGCAGGAATTGCAGCACGTCGAAGCCGTCCATGCCCGGCATGCGCAAGTCCAGCGTCATCACATGGGGCTGGAAGCTGAACAGCAGGGCACCCGCCTCGAAGCCGTTGGCGGCCAGCGCCGTTTCGTAGCCGGCCTGGCGCAGCACGCGCTCGATGGCGCGGGCCATGGACGGTTCGTCATCCACCACCAGGGCGCGCCGCGCTGCGGCCGGCGCCGCCCAGGGATCGGGCATGCTGTGCTCGCGCATGAAGCGGCGCAAGTCTTCCACTTGCACGCGGCGGTCGCCGCGCGTGCCCGGCAGTTGATAGGCCTGCAACAAGCCGCGGTCGATCCAGCGCGCGACCGTCCGGAAATTGACCCCGCACAGCTTGGCGGCTTGTCCGGTCGTCAACGCTTCCTGGGCCGACTGTTGCGGCGGGATGTCACTTACGTTAGTCATGTTTGACAGTTTAGACCGGTTGGACTACCTTGGCAATTGTTGATGTACGGAAAATCGGAAGGAGCCTGCCCATGCAAGAGCAGCCATTTCAGGAGAACCGCCCAAGCGTGGCGGGCAAGGTGCTGGTCATTGACGATAACGCCGCGCTGCGCGATGCCTTGCGCCAAGTCCTGGCGCCGCACGGCGGCCAGGATCCGGCCGCCTGGCCGGTGGTCGGGGTCGACGTGGCGCCCGGCGGAGAGCAAGGGTTGCACCTGGTGCGGCAGGCGTGCGCCAACGGGGCGCCGTACGCTTTGGCTTTCGTCGACATCCGCATGGCGCAATGGGACGGCATTGAGACCGCCGAAGCCTTGTGGCGGGCCGACCCGGACTTGCAGGTGGTGTTCTGCACCGCCTACAGCGATTATGCCTGGAGCGGACTGGCGGCCCGGCTTGGGCGCTCGGACCGCTGGCTGGTGCTGAAGAAGCCGCTCGACCTCATCGAAGTGCGGCAGCTGACGTCGGCCCTGGTCGGCAAATGGCGCCTGCAGCAGTCGCAGCGGCGCCATATGGACGAACTGGAATTGCAGGTGGAGGCGCGCGTGGCGGAACTGCGCCGTAGCAACCATACCTTGCGTCTCATTGCGCGCTGCCACGAAGCGCTGGCGCGCAGCGGCAGCGAAGCCGAACTGCTGGACGCGCTGTGCCGCTGCCTGGTGGAAGACGGGGGCTACGCCCTGGCCCGCATCGGCCTGGAGGGCGGGCCGCCAGGGTGCGCGGCGGAATGCGCGTCGGGCAGTGCGCCGGGACCGGCGCCCGCCTGGTGCGGCGACCTGCAGCAACTGGTGATGCGCGACCAGCGGCCGCTGGTTTCCCACCATCTCGAGTGCGGCGACGAGCAGCCCGGCGCCATCACGGCATCGGTCATGCTGCCCTTGCGCGGCCGCGCGGACAGCGTGGGCACGCTGTCGCTGTACGCGACGCGGGACGACGCCTTCGACGACGAGGCTGTACGGCTGCTGCAGGAGGTGGCCGACGAGATCGGCGGCGGCATCGCCAGCCTGCGTGATGCGAAGGCGCGGGCGCAAGCCGAGCGCGAACTGGAATACCAGGCCAATTACGATGCCGCGCTTGGCTTGCCGCGCTGCGCCTTGTTGCGCGACCGCCTGCAGCAGGCCATGGTGTACGCGGCGCGTTCGGGACGCCAGGCGGCGGCGCTGGTGCTGGGGCTGGAGGGCTTCCATGCCATCCGCGAAGCGCTGGGCGAGGAGGCCGGCAGCCTGCTGCTGCGGGCGGTGGGCGCCCGCATCGCCGACGCCTTGCCCAAGGGCGATTCGGTGGCCCACCTGTCCGGCGCGGAGTTTGCCGTGGCGCTGGCCGACCTGGGACATGCCGACCAGGCGGGGGCGATCGCCGACGACCTGGTGCAACGCCTGGAGCAGCCTTTCGCCGTCGGCGGGCAGCAGGTGTTCGTCCATGCCTGCGTCGGCATCAGCATGGCGCCGGCCGACGGCAGCGATGCCGACATCCTGCTGCGTCATGCCGCCACCGCCGCCCACTGCGCGCGCAGCGCCGGAGACAGCGCCTGTCATTACTACGCGCCGCACATGAACCAGCGCTCCGCCGCCAGGCTGGCGCTGGAAGCCGAGCTGCACCGCGCGCTGGCGGCGGGCGAGCTGGAGCTGCACTACCAGCCGAAGGTCGACTTGCGCACCGGCCGCGCCGCCGGCGCCGAAGCCTTGCTGCGCTGGCGCCATCCGCAGCGCGGCCTGCTGGCTGCGGGCGATTTCATCTCGCAGGCGGAGGCGTCGGGTGTCATCCTGCAGATCGGACGCTGGGTCATCGATAACGTATGCCGCCAGATCCGGCACTGGATCGATGCCGGCATGCCGCTCTTGCCGGTCGCGGTCAACCTGTCGGCGCGCCAGTTCCGGCAGAAAGACCTGGTCGCCAACCTGCGCGAGGCGATGCAAAAGCACCGGGTCGATGCCGAGTGGGTCGAGCTGGAAGTCACCGAGAGCGCCCTGATGGAACACCTGGACGCCGCCACGGCGACCTTGCGCGAACTGAAGGCAACCGGCGTGCGCCTGACGCTGGACGACTTCGGCTCCGGCTATTCTTCGCTCAGCCATCTGCAGCGCTTCCCGGTCGATTACGTCAAGATCGATCCCGCCTTCGTGCGCGAGGTCACGGTCAACCCGAACGACGCCAGCATCTGCCGCTCGGTCATCGACCTGGCGCATGCGCTGCGCTTGCACGTGATCGCCAAAGGCGTCGAAAGCGAGGGCCAGGTGCGCTACCTGCAGCAGCACCGCTGCGACGAGTTGCAGGGGCATTATTTCAGTACCGCGCTGCCGGCCGGGGAATTCGAACGCATCCTGCGCGGCCGCCAAACCTGGCAACTGCCCCGCGCGGAGCGTGCGGTGGAGCGCACCTTGCTGCTGGTCGACGACGAACCGAACATCCTGTCCGCGCTGCGGCGCCTGTGCCGCGGCGAGGGTTACACGATCCTGACGGCGGACAATGCCCGTAGCGCGCTGGAAGTCATGGCCGCCAACCAGGTGCAAGTGGTGCTGTCCGACCAGCGCATGCCGAACATGAGCGGCACGGAATTCCTGGCGCGGGCGAGGGCGCTGCAGCCCGACACGATCCGCATGCTGCTGACCGGCTATACCGAGATCGATTCGGTGATCCAGGCGATCAACCAGGGGACGCTGTTCAAGTTCCTGACCAAGCCGTGGGATGAGGCTGCGATCCTGGCGCACTTGCGCGAAGCCTTCGAGTATTACGAGATGCGCGCCAAGGCGACGGCGGCGTGACCGGGCCGCCACATGTGACAATTGGATATATTTCAGTTTGGAAATGACTATACAATTCTTGGCATCATCTTGGACGGGCCGGAATTGTGATGTTTCCTTCAATGCTGTTGTCATTTCTGCTCGCGGGGCCGGTCCAGGAGCCGGCCGGGACAGCGGCCGCCAGGCCAACCGCATTGCAGAAGCAATGGGCCGAACGCAGGTTCGACGCCATCGAGCGCAGCCTGCGCGCGGCGTGCACGTCCGGCGCCGCCAGCTTCGAAGCGCAGTTCGACAACCATTTCCGCACCGCGCAATCCTGGGACGCCGACCGCGGCGCCCTGGCGCTGTGGCGCCAGCAACTGCCGGACTCGCTGGCCGCAGCGATGGTGGAGGCAATCTACTGGCGCGCTTACGCCTCCCAGCTGCGCCTGGGGGCCGTCGGCCGCCTGACGGGGAAAGCCATGGAGTTCTACCAGGAACAGCTGGGGCATGGCATCGCACGCCTGCAACAGGTGAAGGCGCAGGCCAAGACCTGCCCTTTATGGCACAGCCTGCATATCGGCCTGCTGCTGGAAGGCGCCGGGTCGCGCCGCGCGGCGGCCAGCGCCTACCTCGACGCCGTGCAGGCGTTTCCGAACGACCCGCAAATCCACTTCGCCATGGCGCGCGCCTACAGCCCGCGCTCGGGCGGCAGCGCCGTGCAGTTCGACCAGTTTGCACGCCGCGCCGTGTTCTTTACCAAGGCTGCGGAGGGCAGTGCCATGTATGCACGGCTGTACTGGCGGGAAGACGGCGCCGGCAGCGATGCGGTCCAGTTCTCCGCGCAGCGCGGCCTGCCGGAATGGCGCATGGTGAAGAGCGGCTTTGAAGATTTGCTGCGGCGGCATCCGCAGGACTGGCGCGGGCGCAACAAGTTTGCCTCGTTCGCCTGCCGTGCCAACGACCGCGAAACCTACCTCAAGCTGCGCCAGGAACTGGGCGGGCACATCCTGCCCGACCTGTGGCCGGACGGGGCGGGCGTCGATGCCTGCGACCGCAAGCTGGGCAAAGGCGGGGCGGCCGCGGCTTCGCCGGCGCAAGCCGCTGGTGTAAACTCGCGTTCATGACCCAAGACTTCTTCCAGACCTTCATCCTGCTGTTGCTGGTGACCGACCCCTTCGGCAACGTCCCATTGTTTGCCACCGCCCTGGCCCCGGTGCCGCCCAAACGCCGGCCGAAGATCGTGGTGCGCGAATGCCTGATCGCCTTCGGCGTGCTGCTGGTGTTCATGTTCTTCGGCAGCCACTTCCTGAAAGCGCTCAGCCTGTCGGAAGCGTCGCTGCGCATTGCCGGCAGCGTGATCCTGCTGCTGATCGCGATCCGCATGGTGTTCCCGCATCCGGATGGGGTGCTGGGCAGGCAGGAAGGGGGCGAACCCTTCATCGTGCCGCTGGCGATTCCCGCCCTGGCCGGCCCATCGGCCTTGGCGACGGTGCTGCTGTTTTCGCGCGAAAGCACGGCCGAAGTGATCGTGCACGTGGCGGCGCTGGCCGCCGTGGTGGTGGTCTGGCTGGCGGTGTTCCTGGGCGCGGAACGCTTGCAGAAAGTGCTCGGTTCGCAAGTGATGACGGCCTTCGAACGCTTGATGGGCTTGATCCTGGCGGCGATGTCGATCGAGATGCTGCTGGGCGGCGTGCGCGAGTTCGTCAAGACGCTCTAGGACGGCGTCGCAACACTATCGTTTTGATAGTGATATGAAAACATTTCCTTCCGGCATTCATCTGCTAAGCTAGCGCGTCGCCCGCGCGGGCTCACCAGGGATGCCGATGTATTTCGCCGAAATCTACAACCAGTGGCGCAGCCGGCGCGGCGCTGTCCGCCAGCCCGGCCAATCCCTGCCGCAAACGGTGTATGCACTGGGCGCCACCAGCCTGCTGACCGACGTCTCGACCGAAATGGTGGCCAGCGTGCTGCCGGTCTACCTGATGCTGGCCTTGCACTTGTCGCCCGCCGAATTCGGCGTGGCCGATGGCTTGTTCCGCGGCGGCGCAGCGGTCGCAGCCTTGCTGCTGGGCGGCTTGCTGACCTATGGCAGCGGGCGCAGCAAACTGGTGGCCGGCGCCGGCTACGCCATGTCGGTGCTGGCCAAGCTGGCCTTGCTGGCCAGCGGGGCCTTTGCCGCCATCGTTGCCTGCCTGGCGCTGGACCGGCTTGGCAAAGGCTTGCGCGCCGCGCCGCGCGACACCATCCTGGCGGCCAGTGTGCCGGAGCATCAGTTGGGCCTGGCATTCGGCACGCACCGCGCGCTGGATGGCGCCGGAGCCCTGGCCGGGCCGTTGCTGGCGGCTGGGCTGCTGTGGCTGGCTCCCCAGCAATACACGTTGCTGTTCCTGGTCGCGCTGGCGTTTGCCGTCGCCGGGCTGGCCGTGTTCGGCCGCCTGGTCCCGGGCGGGCAGGGCAGCGCCGCCACCGCCGCCGGAGCGAGCGCCGCGCCGCGCACCGCGCGCTTGCCGCTGCGCACCCATTGGCAGCGCTGCCTGCCGCCGGGCTGCCGCAAGCTGCTGGCGGGCGCCATGCTGCTGTCCCTGTTCACCGTCAGCGAAGGCATGATCTACGCGCAAATGCAGCACAGCTTTGCGCTGGAACCGTTCATGCAGCCCTTGCTGCCGGTCGGCACCGCCGCCGCCTTCCTGCTGCTGGCGGCGCCGGTCGGCTGGCTGGCCGACCGCGTCGGCCGCTTGCGCATCTTCCTCGCCGCCCACTTGCTGTTGCTGCCGTTGTACGGCCTGTTGTGGAGCGCGGCCGGCGGCACGCCGCCCGTGTGGCAAGCGGCCGCCCTGGTACTGCTGCTGGGCTGCTACGTGGCGGCCACCGATGGCGTGTTGATGGCCGCCGTCGCGGCCGCGGTCCCGCCGGCGGCGCGCAGCCTGAGCCTGGCGCTCTTCGCGGCCGGCATCGCTGCCGCCAAGCTGGCCTCGTCGATGCTGTTTGGCCTGCTGTGGGACCGCTACGACGTCGCCCCCGCCGTCCTGCTGTATGGTGGCGGCCTGCTGTGCGCACTGGCCCTGTTTGCCTATGTCAATCCGCTGCGCCTGGGCGCGGCGCCTGCCCAACTGATGCCCGAAACGCCATGAAGCTGTCCTCGTTTGCCGCCCTTGCCTGCCTGCTGCTGCCCACGTTATCCGCCGGCGCCGCCACGCTCCTGACGCGCCACGCGCTGGGCGCCGAGGCTGGCCGCATCGATGTGCTGAAACTGCCCGGCGCACAAGCCCAGGGCCAACTGGGCCTGCGCTGCGAGCGCGTGCACTACAGCGCCGGCGTGCTGGCCTGCCTGCGCGCCGTGCCCGGGCAGGGCTTGAAGCTGGACCTGGCCGACAAGGCGGGGCAGGTGGCCATGACGCTGTCCTTCCCCAACGTGCTGCTGGCCAGCCGGGTGCGCGTCGCCGCCAATGGCGGGCTGGTGGCGTTCACCGGCTTTTCCAGCGGCCACACCTACACCGGTACCGACTTCGCCACCCGCACCTATGTGGTCGACGCCGCCCGCCGCCGCCTGCTGGCCGACCTGTCGACGTTCAAGGTGGTGGAAAGCGCGGCCTTGCAGATGCCGGCGCGCCGCTTCAATGTGTGGGGCGTGAGTTTTGACCCGGCCGCGCCGGGCCGCTTCGTCGCCACCGTCGGCGCCGGCGGCGAAGTATTCCTGGCGCAGGGCGACCTGGCGGCGAAAACGCTGGTCCTGCTGCGCAAGGATATGGAATGCCCGTCCTACTCACCGGACGGCAAGCGCATCGCCTTCAAGCGCCGCAAGCCCGGCGGCGGCTGGCTGCCCGCCATCTACGAGCCGGCCAGCGGCCGCGAATGGGTGCTGCAGGAGGCGCGCAGCCTGGACGACCAGATCCTCTGGCTCGACAACGACACCATTGCCTACGAATTGGTGCGGCCCGGCCAGCCCGAAGGCGGTGAGACCGATGTCGTGGCGCGCGCCGCGGGCGGCAGCGGGGCGTCGTCCGTCTTGCGCGCCGGCGCCGGGTCGCCCAGCCTGTTCGATTAGTGCGGCGCCGCAACACTTCCAATTGCGAAGTCATCAATGAACTAATTTACAGTCTTCCCTACGGGAAATCTTGCCTTACCATGCTTTGGGTAAGTTGGATAGAAGAAATTTTTATCTTTTAAGAAAATTAATAGAAAAGACATTCTGCTAAGCTAGCCGGCAATAGTTGCCCTCGGGCATCAAAACCAACTAGCCAGGGAATGAACGTGAAACTCGTCCGCACGGCCGCCGGTGGCCTCCTTTCGTTTGCTTTGCTCCTTCAACTGATGCTGTGCAGCGCGCCCGCGCGGGCGCAGGATACGCCGCTGAGCAGGGGCCTGGGCTGGCTGCAAGCCCAGGTGCAGCCCGATGGCGCGCTGGGCGGGGAAGCCGGCTCGATTGCCACGCCGCTGCAGGCGCGCAGCGAAGCGCTGTACACGCTCAAGCTGCTGGGCGCACCGGCAGCCAGCCAGGCCCCGCTGCGCCAGGCGCTGTCGGCCGAGCAGGACGTGAGCACCGAGTACATGGCGCGCCGCGCCTGGGCCCTGGGCTACGGCGGGGTGGCCCAGCCGGCCCTGGTCGAGGCGCTGCAACAGCGCCAGAACGGTGACGGCGGCTATGGCGGCGATGGCGGTTATGCCTCGAACGTGGCCGATACGGCATGGATGCTGCTGGCGCAGCGCGCCGGCGGCGCCCAGCCCGATACGGCCGCCGTCGCGCGCGCCCTGGCTTTCCTCGATGCCAACCACCGGGAAGATGGTTCGTTTGCGGTCAACCGCCAGGCCAGCCTGTACGCGACGCTGAAGGCGATGCTGGCATCGTCCGCCTGGTCGGGCCAGCCGGGCGCCGCCTCGTTCAGCGCCCAGTCGCTGAACTGGCTGCTGGCGCAGCGCAACAGCGCCGGCAACTTCGGCAATCCTTTCGACAATGCGCTGGCGCTGTGGGTGCTGGCCACCCAGACCGCCGACCAGGGCATCCTGAAGCCGGCGGTCGACGCCTTGCTGGCCAGCCAGGCCGCCAATGGCAGCTGGAACGAGGATCCTTACCTGACCGCCGTGGCGCTGCGCGCGCTGTACCTGGTCAACCATCCGCCGGCCAGCAATGGCAGCGCCGCCGTGCGCGGCTTGGTGGCCGACGCGGCCAGCGGCCTGCCGCTGGCGGGGGCCAGCGTGCAAGTGGTGGCCGGCGGCGATGCGGCCACCGGCAGCGACGCCAACGGCAACTTCAACCTGTCCGGCATTGCGGCGGGCAGCCTGACCCTGCGCTTTGCCCGCTCCGGCTATGCCAGCCGCGACGTCAACCTGACCGTGGGGGCCGGCCAGAGCCTGAGCATCGGCACCGTGGCCCTGGCGCCGGCGACACTGAGCGCGACCTTGTCGGGCGTCGTGCGCAACGACAGCGGCCAGCCGCTGGCCGGCGCCGTGGTGGCGGCCGGCACCGCCTCGGCCACCACCAATGCCAGCGGCGCCTTCAGCATCGGCAACCTGAGCCCCGGCCCGCTGACCGTCACGGTCACGCTGGCCAACTACCGCACCGTGACGCTGAACCTGGACGTGGCGGCCAACACCAGCTATACCTTCTCGCCGGGCCTGACCCCGACCTGGAAACCGGAGCCGACCACTGCCACCATCAGCGGCAAGGTGGTCAATGCCGCCACCCGCGCCGGCATCGTCGGCGCCACGGTCAAGGTGGCGGGACAGACCGTGACCAGCACCACCGGCGGCGCTTTCAGCGTCGCCAACGTGGCGCCGGGCAGCGTGACCATCGGCATTACCGCGCCGGGCTACCAGGCCTATGGCGGCAGCGGCATGGTGGTCGCCGGCGCCAACGCGGTGGGCGAACTGGCGCTGCAGGCGATGCCGACCTCGTCGACGCTGACCGGTACCGTGACCGATGGCGCCACCGGCGCCGCAGTGGCCGGTGCCAGTGTCGCCGTGCAGGGGCAGGGCGCGCCAGTCCTGACCGACGCCGCGGGCAAATACCGTATCGCCGGGATTGCCGGCATCGGCTTTGCGCTGAACATCGGCGCCACCGACTACTTCTCGCAAGTGGTGAACGTGGCCATGTCGCAGCCGGGCGATGCGACGGTGGACGTCAAGCTGCAAAAACGCGATAGCGCGGCCGCCGACATCAGCTTCATCAAGGTCGCCACGCCGGAGCACAGTTATCCGGCCAGCGGCTTGATCCCGCTCGAAGTCCTGCTGGCCAACAACGGTGCCAGTGGCGTGTCCGTGTTCGTGACGGCCCAGGTGCTGAACAAGGAAGGCAGCATCGTCCACACTTACCTCGGCAACCCGGGCATCAGCTGGCGCGGCCAGGAACCGGACAACCGGCCGGTGGCGCTGGGCGCCAACAGCACGGCCGAGCTGATGCTCGAATGGAATACGCTGCGCCTGCCGGGCGGCCCGTACACCGTCAAGGCGCGCGCCTTCGACGATTCGGGCCGCGTGGTGGCCGAGGCCAGCGCCGAGTTCGAAGTGGAAAGCGCGGCGCGCCTGGCGGGCGGCGTGCTGGCCGATCCGCCGCTGGCGCAAGCCGGTGCGCGCCTGCCGATCACCTTCAGCGGCGACGTGGTCAACAACGGCAACCTGGTGCTGCCGCCGGGCGCGATGCAATTGAAGGTCACGCTGGCGGCGCAGGAGCCGGTCAACGGCCAGACCGAAGCGAACCTGCGCACGCTGGCCAGCGGGGCACCGCTGCAGCGGCCGCGCAAATTGAAGATGGCGCCGGAAGGCTGGCTGTACACGGTCAACAATGCGGACGGCAAGGTGCTGCGCCTGGAGGCGAACGGTACACAGACGGTGCTGGGCCAATTCCCCGGCAGCGGCTACACCGATGCCGCCATGGACAGCGCCGGCAATATCTGGTCCAGCAATGGCGGCGGCAACCTGTACCGCCTGGCGCCGCAAGGGACGGTGACGCGTTTCACCACCACGGAGATCAGCCAGATCGCGGCCATCGGCTTCGGTGCCGATGGTATGCTGCTGGCCGGGACCCACTCTGGCGAGAGCCGCCTGGTGCTGCGCGCCGGCGACGGCAAGGAAACCATCCTCTCACGCAACGGCTTCAGTTCGCCGGTAGGCATCGTGAAGGACGACGCCGGCAACTACATCGTGGCCAATAGCGGCGACGGCACCCTGGTCAAGGTGTCGGCCGCCGATGGTACGATTTCCCCGTTCGTGCGCAACCTGGGTTCGCCGCACGGCATTGCGCGCGATGGCGGCGGCAACGTCTATGTGGCCGACAACTCGACTGGCCGGGTGCTCAAGGTCACGCCCGCCGGCGAGACAAGCGTCTACGCTTCCGGCCTGGGCTTGCCGTACGGCCTGGCCTTCGACGCCGCGGGCACCCTGTACGTGAGCGACACCAATGCCGATGCGATCCGCACCGTCCAGCCCAACGGCACGGTGGGCTTGTACGCGCGCGGCCTCGGCAATAACCCGATGGGCATGGCCTACGACTTGAACGGCGACTTGCTGGTGCTGAACCAGGGCGACGGCACGCTGCGCCGCAAGGATGCGCAGAATAATGTGAGCTTCGTGGCCAGCGGCCTGAATTACCCGATCGCCATGGTGGTGCTGCCCAACGGCGACTACCTGGTCACCGAGAGCAATTCGCAGCGCGTCACCCGCATCAGCGGCGGCGTGAAGAGCACCTTTGCCAGCGGCCTGGCCAGCCCGATGGGGATTGCGGTCGATGGCGCCGGCAATGTCTACGTGGCGGAATGGGGCGGCAACCGCATTGCGCGCTTCGCACCCGACGGCAGCAAGCTGGGGGTGACGGAATCGCTGCTGATCAACCCTTACCAGGTGCGCGCGGCGCTGAACGGCGACGTGTACGTACGCAATTCCGGCAGCATGGTGCGCTACGCCAATGGCGAGTACAAGTTCTGGCACCGCAGCTTCAATTACAGCAACTGGACCCCGGACGTGACGCCGGGCACGCTGCTGGCATTGAGCGGCGCCAGCGTGGTGCGCATCGACTCCAACGGTGTGGTGTCGACCGTGCGCAGCAACCTGCCTTTCTCGCCAACCGCGGTGGCGGTCGACCCGGCCGGCAACATCTACCTGAATGACCGCGGCAACCGCAAGATCCACAAGCTCGATACGTCGGGCACCTTGCGCGAGTTCGCAACGCTGACGTCCTACACCTACAACAACAATATGAGCGACCTGCAGGCCGACAAGGCCGGCAACCTGGTGGTCCGCACCGACAGCGGCTTCCTGCGCGTGTCGCCGGAAGGGGCGCTCACCCCGATCACCTTCACGCTGCCGCACGTGTACCAGTGGACAGCCGGCAAGGAAGGCGAGATCGTGGTCTTCAATTACGACAAGACTTACCGCGTCAACACGGCGACCGGCGCCGCCACGCTACTGATGCCGCGCGGCGCCTACAGCAGCAACGCGTATATCGCTTTTGGCGCGGTCAGCACGGCGGACGAGCTGTGGGTGGTGGACAACAGCCAGTATGTGCTGACGGCCCACACCATGGACGGCACCGAAACGGCGCGCCTGCACGGCTTCGAGTATCCGATCGCGATCGTCTCCAGCGGCAGCGAAATGCGTTTCGTCGACAATGCCGAGCGCTTCATGTGGTTCAGCGATGCCGCCTACCCGGTCTATAAGGGCAGGTTCCAGGCGCGCTACCTGGCGCACGGCAATGGTGTCACCTACGGCACCGCGACGACCAATTACGTCAACAAGTATGTGGGCGGCAGCAAGGGCTATGAGACGTATTACTCGGCTGGCGGCTACTACCTGGGCGGCCTGGCGGTGCGTCCCGACGGTGGGCTGGCCGTGGCCTATTCGGCGGACGGCCGCGTCGTCGTCCTCGGTCCGAACAAGACCGTGGAGCAGGATTTTGCCGGCCTGCGCTCGCCGCAAGGCCTGGTGTTCGACGCCAGCGGCAAGCTGTATGTGGCAAGCAGTTCCAACAATATGGTGCTGCGCTTCGACCCCGCAGCCGGTCCGGCGGGCAGCATCTTTGCCCGCATGTCCTCGCCGTACGGCCTGGCCTTGAATGGCACGGGCGAACTGTACGTGACGCGCACCAGCGGCGTGGACCGCGTCAGCAGCGCGGGCATCGTCAGCAACCTGTCCGGCCAGGGCGGCTTCAATGGCGTGCTGGTGGAGGGCGAACAGCTGGTGGCGGCCAACCGCAGCAACAGCCAGGTCAACAAGCTGCGCAGCGCGCAAGGCGGCTGGGTCTCGGACGTGTTCGCGTCCGGACTGGCCAGCCCGGTCGCCATGCGCCAGGGCGCTGACGGCGCGACGCTGCTCCTGAATACCGGCAACAACACCATCGTCAGCTACCGCAATGGCAAGCTCGACCACCTGGCCAACCTGCCGTCGGGCATGGCCGACTTCGACCGCGCGCCGGACGGCAGCCTGCTGGCTGCCGGCAGCGGCGGCAATGTGGTGCGTGTCGGCAGCGATGGGGGCACGACCAACCTGCTGATGAACAACCTGGTCAACAGCTGGCAGATGGACGGGATGGCGATTGCCAGCGACAGCAGCGCCTATCTGCTGGGTGAGGACAGCAACCAGCGCGGCGTGCTGTATGCGCTGACCCAGCGTGCGCCGGTGCAGCCGCCCGCCGTGGGCAGCGTGGTGTATGAAAGCTCGGTGCCGATGGCGGAACTGGGCATCGACGGCAGCTACCAGAAGCTCAACTTCGGCAGCTGGGTGCCGGAATATGGCGGCGATTTCCGCATCGAGATGTCGCGCAGCGGCGTGCCGGGCAGCATGCAGAACTTCCTGCACGTCGGCCCGAACGCGCAAAGCCAGCTGACGGCGGCGCGCAGCGAACTGCCGCCGGGCGACAGCATCCTGCCGATGTGCCTGGACTTGAAGGGCGCCGACTACACCACCATTTCGCGCGTCGAGATGGGGCAGGTGCGCACCGTCAGCAAGAGCCTGACGCCGACCGGCATGGCCAGCGACCGCGCCGGCAACCTGTACGTGACCGACAGCAGCAAGCTGTATCGCACCGATGCCTCGGGCAACAGCACCGTGGTCGCCAGCGGCATGAGCCTGGCCTTCGGCCTGGCGGCGGATTCGAAGGAAAACTTCTACGTCGCTTCGCGCAATGCCGCCACCAGCCGTTTCGAAGTGTTGCGCATCGACCTGCAGGGCAACAAGACCGTGCTGGCCGACCTGGGCGTGAACAATGCCGCCGGCGTGCAGGTCAACAGCCGCGACGAAGTACTGGTCGGCTCGACCGGCAAGCTGCTGAAGGTGACCCAGGCCGGCGTGGTGTCCACCGTGACGACCAGCGGCTTCCCGAACCCACGCGGCATTGCCGTCGACGGCCGCGACAACGTTTATGCGCAGAACGAGAACCATTCGGTCTCGATGATCAAGCCGGACGGCAGTGCGGTGGCGATCTTCAGCAAGGCCGACGGGGTTGACCACCCTTACTTCGAGGGCGACGGCTATCCGAACATCGCCGCCGACTGCGCCGACAACTTCTATATCGCGCCCTTCGTGTGGTCGCGCATCAACCAGAACGGCGAGGAATATTCGCTGGCGCAAGTGGTGCCGCGCACCGGCCAGATTGCGCGCCTGTTCGACACCCGCACCATTGCACCGAACCTGTCGGACATCGATTACCTGGCGTTCGACCGTTTCAACAACCGCATCCTGATGTGGAACCACAACGACCAGTCGATCTGGCAAGTGCCGGTCACTTGCGGCGCGATCGGCGTGCAAGCCCACCTGGTGGCCAAGCCGGGCCAGAAGCTGAGTAACGCCAGCCGCCCGCCGAGCGCCATCGTGCCGCTGCCGGACGGCCGCACCGAGTACGTGTGGAGCATGCGCGACGTGACGGCGCAGGGCGCCCAGGTCTGTTTCGGCACCAACCAGGATGGCATGAAGCTGGGCGAGGAGCGCAGCACCCTCGATTCCGGCCATATCAGCTTCCAGAACACCTTTGCCAGCGGCGAAGTGACCGTGCCGCTGAAGGTGCCGATGGTGCGCGCGGGCAACGTAGTGAATATCGGCGCCACCACCGACAAGCCGGAATACCTGGCAGGGGAGAGCGCCATGGTGACCACCTCGCTGGGCAATGCCGATACCAGCGTGGCGAACGGCGACCTGCAGGTGGACGTGTACGACGCGCAGAACAAGCTGGTCAACACCGTGACGCAGCAGCAGGTCGGCATCCCGGCCGGCGGCACGCTGCAGGTAAACGGCGCCTATGCGGCCGGCCAGCTGCAGCCGGGCGTCTATACCGCGCGCGCCGTGCTGAGCGAAAACGGCCAGGCCGTGGCCAGCGCCAACGTGGACTTCCGCGTGCTGGCCGACGTGTCGCAGGCGGCCGCCGTCACGACCCTGGCGCTGGACAAGCAGAATTACGCCCCGGCCGACCGCGTCGGCATCACCTCGCGCGTCATCGGCCAGTCGGCCAACGTGACGATGGAAAACCTGACCCTGGCGATCCAGGTCTACGACCCGTCCAATGCCCAGGTGTTCGGCAAGGCGCACGCCATCGTGCAGCTGGCGCCGGGCGCCAAGCTGGACTTCGCTTCGGCGTTCCGCATGGTCAATGCGGCGGCCGGCAATTACCGCGTCGAGCAGCAGTTGCGCGACAGCGCGGGCCGCGTACTCGACAGCCGCAGCGGTGCTTACGCCGTCAGCTCCAGCGCGGAAACCGGCTATGGCCTGGCCGGCAGCATCACCGCCATGCCGAAGCAGGTGCCGATCGGCGACAGCCTGGCGTTCACTTTCCAGGTGGTCAACAACGGCAACAGTGCACTGGACAAGCTGCCGCTGACCGTCAGCCTGCTCGATCCGGTGGCGCTGCAGGTGCAGGCGGAATTCCCGTACACCGTCGACCTGGCCGCTGGCGCCACCTATAACGGCGCCGGCAACTGGCTGGCGATGGGCGAGGCGGGCCGCAACTACGTGGCCAAGCTGGGCGCCACGGTCGGTGGCAAGCCGATGACGCTGGCGCAGGACGCCTTCCAGCTGCTGCCGAAGGCCAAGCCCGACGTGAAACTGGCGATCGAGCAGAACCCGCTGGCGGGCAACCGCGTGCTGGCCCTGGTGTCCTGCAACGATGGCGAAGACGACACGCCGGGCAGCGACGGCAAGCCGCCGGTCTGCGTGACCGAACGCTCGCAAGCGATCGACGCCGCGCTGACCGAGCTGGAAGTGCCGCACCTGGTGGTGAGTAGCCCTGAAGCGTTCCAGGCCAAGCTGCGCACGGGCCAGTTCAACACTTACTGGATCTCCGGCAAGGAAGACAAGATGAATGCCCAGCAGGTAGCCGAACTGCGCGAACGCATCAACGGCGGCGAAGGCTTGATCGTGGATGGCGTGCACGACAACCGCAACCAGGTGTTCGACGCCATGACCGGCATCCGCTACCGCGGCAAGATCGGCGAGACCGACCTGCCGGTACGCTTCAACGGCCCGCTGTTCGAAGCGCAGCGCCTGCAATCCGTCGGCCGCGCCATCAAACCGGATGCGGAAGGCAGCACGCCGCAGGCGATGTTCGAAGGCAGCAAGCCGAACTCCGACGGCCCGGCCGTGTTCAGCAATGCGTACGGCAACGGCCATGCGCTGTTGTTCGGCTTTGACCTGGCCAGCAGCCTGGCCAAGCAACAAGGCTGGCTGCCGGTGCTGCGCTCGGCGCTGGCGGCAGTCCTGCCGCAGGCAGCTGAAGTGTCGATGGGCGGTGCCCTGGTGCCGCTGCGCACGACGATCACCAACCAGTCCGAAGCCGTCGAGCTGGAAGTGACGGTGCAACTGCCGGCCGGCGCTACCTACCAGTCGTCCACGCCGGAGGCAGTGTTCGACCAGGCCAGCAACACCGTGCGCTGGAAGCTGGCGCTGGCGGCAGCCCAGTCGGTCAGCCTGGACTTGCAGCTGCTGGCGCCGGCGACTCCGGGCCAGTACCAGCTGGAGACCACCGTCAGCTGGCTCGATAAGGGCACGCCGGTGCAGTACGGCGACACGCTGCAGCGCGCCGTGACCGTCAACAGCGCCAGCCAGTACGGTACAGCGGCGCTGGACGCGATCGGCAAGCTGGCGGTGAGCCAGCAGAAGGACCGCAAGGCGCGCGACGCCGCCGCCAGCGCCGTTCAGGCAGGCATGGAGAGCTTCGGCGCAGGCACCCAGGCCGGCTATGCGGCTGCGATCGCCTCGCTGCTGGAAGCGACCGACAAGCTGATTGCGCTGCCGGTCGATACCGCCGCCATCCGCCAGCAGATCGACTGCATCCTGCGCGACGCCGAATGGCGTTGGAGCCGCCTGCAGCCGCAGCAATAAAAACATACGCAAATGAAGAGCCAGGAAAACACCATGTTCCGTAACAGCACCCTGCAACGCATCATTGCTTCGGCCTTGCTGACCAGCTTTGCCAGCAGCACTTTGGCGCCGGTTGTCGCTTTTGCCCAGGACTCCGCCTCGTTCACCCTGCAGCCGCTGGCCGGCACGCCCGGCCGCGGCTTGCCCGGCCTGGACGCCAACGGCATCCCGACCGGCAAAGGTTGGCAGCGCAATGCCGCCACCAATACCGCCAGCGCAACAACGGCCGCGCCGACCCAGGCATACGGCTTTGCGCTGGCGCAGCTGGAAAGCATGGCGCTGAAGGCGGACGCCGACCTGGCGGCCGGGCGCGGCAGCGATGCGCTGGCCCAGGCCACTGCGGTGCGCACCCAGTACGCCCGCCTGAAGCAGGAAGAGCCGGTGGTGGCGCAAGCCTTCGCCGCCACCGAAGCGCACCTGCGCGCCGCCGGCCTCGCCAGCGGCGAGATCCTGGCCCGTCACCAGCAGGCGGTGCAGGACTTCAACGCGCGCAATGCGGAACTGAAGGCGGCCATGGCCGCACTGGACGCAGCGGCGGTCGGCAAGGGCAGCCTGCAGCCGGCGCTGAACCAGCTGGCCAAGCTGATGAAGCAGCATTCAAGCCTGTCGGGCCAGGGCGCGCAAGGGAAAGGCCATGCGTGGGGCAGGCAAAAGAAGGCGGCACCGCCGGTAGCCATGACCGCGCGCCAGCATGAAAGGCGTTTCCCGCGTTCGGTGCTGCTGGCGGCGGCCGGCTCGCTGAGCGGCATTACGCTGCCGGATGCTATCCTGCCCGATACGGTGCAGCCGGGCGACCTGGCGGAGCAGGGCGAAGTGGTGCTGACACCCGCCGTGCGCGCACTGGCCGCCCAGCTGGGCAACAGCCCGGTCGCCATCTACAACTGGGTGCGCAACAATATCGCCTACGCGCCCGGCTTCGGCGCCATGCAGGATGCCGACGCCACGCTGCTGGCACGGCGGGGCAATGCCACCGACACCGCCGGCCTGCTGATCGCGCTGAACCGCGCCGCCGGCATTCCTTCGCGCTATGTGTACGGCACCATCGAAGTGCCGCTGGCGAAAGTGCAGAACTGGCTGG
>CAMLRG010000090.1 GCA_946482335.1 uncultured Duganella sp.
GGAAAACGTCGACATCCCGCTGATCGCCGAAACCGGCGGCCAGAATGCGATGATCGTCGATTCTTCCTCGCTGCCGGAACAGGTGGTTGGCGACGCGATCTCTTCCGCTTTCGACAGCGCCGGCCAGCGCTGCTCCGCCCTGCGTGTGCTGTTCCTGCAGGAAGATATCGCCGACAAGACCATCAAGATGCTCAAGGGCGCCATGAAGGAGCTGCGCATCGGCAGCCCGGACCGCCTGGTGACCGATATCGGCCCGGTGATCGACAAGGAAGCGCAGCAAAATCTGCTCTCCCACATTGAAAAAGTCCGCGCGCACGCCAAGGCTTGCTACTCGCTCGACGTCCCAGGCGCGGATGCCGGCACCTTCGTGCCGCCGACCGTGCTGGAAATCGGCTCGCTGTCCGAGCTGACCAAGGAAGTGTTCGGCCCGGTGATGCACGTGATCCGCTACAAGCGCTCCGAACTGCCGAAGGTGATCGAACAGATCAATGGCAGCGGTTTCGGCCTGACCCTGGGCGTGCACTCACGCATCGATGAAACCATCGACTACATCGCCTCCAGCGCGCACGTAGGCAACATCTACGTCAACCGCAATATCGTTGGCGCGGTGGTCGGCGTGCAGCCTTTCGGTGGTGAAGGCAAATCCGGCACCGGTCCGAAAGCCGGCGGCCCGCTTTACCTCAAGCGCCTGCAGCGTGGCGCAGTGGCCCTGGAGCGCCATGAGCGCCAAGCCACGCCGGCGATCGACTCGCTGGCCGCATGGGCCAAGGCACAAGGCAAGGAACGCCTGTCCGCGCACATTGAAAGCTATGCACGCACGACCCCGGTCGGCAGCGTGGTCGCCCTGCCTGGCCCGACTGGCGAGCGCAACACGCTGGCCTACGTCCCACGCGGCAATATCGCCTGCTTCGCTGCGCATGCCGACGTTCTGCTGAACCAGATCGCCGCCGCGCTGGCGACTGGCAACCGCGCGCTGGTCGTGGAAGGTGATTTGCCGGCAGGTTTGCCGGCCGAAGTCAAAGCGGCGATCCAGACCGTCAGTGCGGCCGACCTGGCCAAAGCCGAGTTCCAGATCGCCCTGGTCGAAGGCAGCCTGGGCGCCAAGCTGCGTCCTGAGCTCGCCGCCCGCGATGGTGCCATCGTGTCGGTGATCGACACTACGGAAGAAGGTGAAATCCCATTGTGGCGCCTGATCGCCGAACGCGCCCTGTGCGTCAATACCACCGCTGCCGGCGGCAACGCCAGCCTCATGACCCTCGACGCCTGACACAGCCGCGCCGGACGGATCGCCATCCGGCCGGCGCGGCCGTTAGTAGGTGTCGCTCTTGGGGTTGGTGCCAGGGGCGGTTTTCTGGGCGACGGAATTCATGTTTTCCAGGTGGCCGCGCAGCCATTTGTGGGCGGGGCTGCGGGCGTCCCGTTCGTGCCAGAGCATATCCAGGTGCACGGCGGGAAGCTGGAAGGGGAGTTCCTTGTAGATCAAGGCATCGGTCATGCCGGTCGAGGCGATCAAGTGCTTCGGCAGCACGGTGATCAGGTCGCTGTTCGCGACCACCCGGCCGGCCGTAAAGAATTGGTTCACCGTCAACAGGATGCGCCGTTCGCGCTGGATCTGCGCCAGCGCTTCATCGACCAGGCCGTGGGCACGGCCGGAGAAGCTGACCAGCAAGTGGTTGGCCGAGCAGTAGTTGTCCAGTGTGAGGTCCTGCTTGGCCAGCGGGTGGCCGCGCCGCATCACGCACACATACGTTCCCGAATACAAGCGCTCGTGGCGGATCGGCGAACTCGGTTCGCTCATCAGCTGCGCCGCCACGCCGGGGAAGAAACCGACCGCCAGGTCGATATCGCCGCGCAGCAGCATCGGCCGCGGTTCGCGCGTTGTCAAAGGCACCATGCGGATATTTACCCCCGGTGCTTCGCGTTCGATCGAGCGCATCAGCGAGGGCAGCCAGAATGCGGCCGTCGCGTCCGCCATCGCCATGCGGAAGGTGGCATGGGTCTTGGACACGTCAAACGTGCCTGGTGTCACGGCTGCTTCCAGCGATGCCAGCGCGCTGCGCACCTGCGGCCACAGCGCCTCCGCCCGCGGTGTCGGCTTCACGCCATATGCGGTGCGGATCAGCAAATCGTCGCCCAGGCTTTCGCGCAAGCGTTTGATGGCGTTCGACACCGCCGGCTGCGTCATGGCCAAGTGGCCGGCTGCGCGCGTCAGGTTCTGCTCAGTCATCACCGCGTCGAATACGCGCAGCAGGTTCAAGTCCAGGGTCAGAAAGCTCATCGGTCATTCACACCAATAATGATTGTTATGGAGAAATGGAATTGGCGTTATATGTTGCGGCGCACTATAGTATCGATAGATTCTATAGGTAGTGAAACCGCCATGTCTACTTACATTAACATCATCGAATTCGCACAGTTCCTGCCGCTGGTGATCCTGGCGCTGGCGCTGGCCGTCGTGTTCAAGCCCCTGCTGCGTGGTATCGCCCGCGCTGCCGTGCTTGTCGTTAAGCCAAAATTGAGCAAAGAGGAACGCATCCAGCGCCGCCTGATGCGCGACACCATGATGTTCAAGCGTATGCTGAATTCGATGGAAGGCTCGCCCAGCCACGTCGCCGAACTGCGCGCCATGGCTTGCCGCGCCTGAGCCTTCCGCAGCGCAGCAAATTACTTCGGCTCGCCGGCCAGCAACTTCGGCTTCAAGGCGGCATCCACCGGCTTATCGCCGACCCAGATGCGCATGATGGCGTTGAAGAACGCCAGGTCCGGCAGCACGTCGCCCACCTTCTTGCCGTTCAAAATGGCCTGGGAACCGACGCCCGGGGTCCAGTCGACGATCAGCTCGTCACCCTTCTTCAAGCCCGGGAACTGGGCAAACATTTCGCCGAAAGCCTTGGTTTGCGGCAGCAGCTTGGTGCGCTCTTCGGGGCCCACGTTATCGTTCAAACCCTTCATGAAGGCGATGCCGAAGTCGTCGGACGTCAGGTCGCGCATTGGCATGATGCGGATGCGGCGCGGCCCGCTCGCGGCCAGCACCTCAGCCACGGTCGATTTCTTGTCCTGTAGATAAAAGCCCAGCGCATAGACCTTGAACACCAGCTTGGTACGCACACCGGCGCCATTCAGCTTGAGTTCCTGTCCGGCTACCGTGACAGTGTCTGGGAATTTGATGCCGGCGACATCGGCGGCATGGACGGGCAAGCTGCTCGCAGCCAGCAGCGCGGCAGCGATCGCACCCTGCAGTATTGTTCGACGGGTAAAGCTCATTATGTCTCCGTTGGTGTGGGTAGCCTTTTGCAATATAACGCAGAGCTACCGGTTTGGGGAGACATCAAGCTTTCGCTGCCTGCAGCTTCTCGAACTTGGCCACGAGCTGTTCCTTGCTTTCCCGCCAATCGGGATTAAACGGAATGCAAGAAACCGGGCAGACCTGCTGGCACTGCGGTTCATCGAAGTGCCCGACGCACTCGGTGCACTTGTTGGGATCAATTTCATAGATCTCCGGACCCATGTAAATCGCGTCGTTCGGGCACTCAGGCTCGCACACGTCGCAATTGATGCAGTCGTCGGTAATCATCAAAGCCATGGCAATACTCGCAACTTATTCGCCCTTGCGCGCTGCGATTTTCTTGCGCAGCCAGCGGTCGACGGACGGGAACACAAACTTGGAAACATCGCCGCCAAGCTCGGCAATCTCGCGCACGATGGTGCCTGAGATGAACTGGTACTGGTCGGATGGGGTCAGGAACAGCGTTTCCACATCCGGCAGCATGTAGCGGTTCATGCCCGCCATCTGGAATTCGAACTCGAAGTCCGACACGGCACGCAAACCGCGCACGATCACGCGCGCATCATGCTCGCGCACGAAATCCTTCAGCAGGCCGGAAAAGCTCTCGACCTTGACGTTTGGATAATGGCCCAGCACTTCATTGGCGATTTCCAGCCGCTCCTCGAGCGTGAAGAACGGATGCTTGTTCTGGCTGTCGGCCACGCCAACGATCAGCGTGTCGAACAGGCCCGATGCGCGGCGCACCAGGTCTTCGTGACCCCGGGTCAGCGGGTCGAAAGTACCCGGATAAACTGCTACAACCATTGCAACTCCATGCGTTTGGCTTCAATTCAAAGAAGGATTATGCCTCATTTTCAGGCAAGGCCTGGAGCAGGTGGAAATACACCATGCCCGCCTTGTCGGCGCGTACCACGTCCCAGCCCTCAACCGCCAGCGGCGCTTCCGCCTCTGCGTAGACCAGGCCGCCTTCCTTGAGCAGCGGGCGGCACAGCGGCAGCGCGCGCTCCAGCATGCCTTGCTGGTATGGCGGGTCGAGGAAGATCAGGTCGAAGCGCACACCGCGGCCGGCAAGCGATTGCGCGGTCGCCAGCGCATCGCCACGCTGGATGGCGATATTGGTGGCCTTCAGCTTTTCGCGGTTGGCTTCCAGCTGGCGCACCACGGCGCTGTTGGCATCAACCATGGTGACCTTGGCCGCGCCGCGGCTGGCCGCTTCGAAGCCGAGCGCGCCACTCCCGGCGAACAGGTCCAGCACCAGGGTCTCGCTCCAGGCGGCATCCTGCAGGTGGTTGATCCAGTTGAAGACGGTTTCGCGCACGCGGTCCGGTGTCGGTCGCAGGCCCAGTGCTTCCAGCACGGGCAGCGGCGTTCGCTTCCAGTCGCCGCCAATGATGCGGACCTGGTTGGGGACTTTCTTCTTTTGCATGGCCGGCATTATCGCATGCCGCCTGCGCGGCGAGGCCTATTGCACCTGTGCCGCAAGGGTATTCAAGTCCTTGATCCAGCCATCCATGCGCTTTTGCGCGTGCGCCTTCTGCTCCGGCGTGGTGATGCGCACGACCGTGTGGACAAGTTCCAGCGTGCTTTGCGTGTAGGCGTCGAAGAAGGCCTTGCGCTCGGACGCGGCGAGCCGGTCGAAACTGGCGCGCACCAGCTCTTCGATCCATTGCGTGGCGACTTGCCTGGATGGCTGCTCCGTCATGATCTTGCGCGCCAACGCCAGGATGCGGCCCTGGCGTTTCATGCGTTCATCCAGCCATAGCCCGTTGTCCAGCGGCCGCGCATCGGACGCCTTGCGGATGATGGCTTCCTGCTCCCTGCTGAAATCGCCGAACCAGAGTTCGAACTGCTCCATCGATTTCTTGTAGCGGAACTTGTTCTGGTCCTCGGCATCGCCCTTCATATTCTTTTTGCGGAAATCGGAATTGTTCTTGGCGAACTTCTTCTCCATCGTAGCCAACTGCTCGGGCTTGAGCGATAGCGCCATGTCCGCGATATTGGGCGCGGAGCGCAGCAGCAGCGCCTCGGTGCGGTCGCGGATGTCAACGTAATCGGCCATCAAGTCGGCCTGGGTTGGGTGGCCGCGCAACTGGCGCTGGGCTTTCTGCAGCAGCTGCACATAGTCCTGCAACTGGGTCTTACGGTGCCAGCGGAAGAAATCGTCGATATCGCGCTTCACCTCCGCCTTCTGCTCGCCCTCGAAATCGACATAGTTGTCGAGCCACCAGTACAACAAGGTGTCGGCATTGTTATAGGCCAGGCGCAGGGAGCTGCATGCTGCGAGCAGAATGGCAAAAGCCAGCACGATGCACGTGTTAAACTTTTTCATATTTCAACTCACACTTCACGGTCATATGAACGTCGTCATCCTCGCCGCCGGCATGGGTAAGCGCATGCAGTCGGCGCTGCCAAAAGTATTGCATCCCGTTGCTGGCAAGTCCCTGTTGTCCCACGTCATCGACACTGCGCGCAGCCTGTCTCCGGCCAAATTGTGCGTCATTTATGGGCACGGCGGCGCAGCGGTGCTGGCTTCGCTGGACAAACATAAAGCGGTTCCCGGCACTGAAATCTCGGCCGCTTTGCAGGAGCCGCAACTCGGTACCGGCCACGCCGTCCAGCAAGCCTTGCCCCACCTGGACGACGACCAGCCAACCCTGGTCCTGTACGGCGACGTGCCACTGACTTCCGCCGCCTCGCTGAAGCGCCTGGCCGAAGCCGCCGGCAAGGACAAGCTGGGTATCCTGACCGTGGTGCAGGACAATCCCTTCGGCCTTGGCCGCATCGTCCGCGTCGGCGGTGCCATCCAGCGCATCGTTGAAGAGAAAGATGCCACAGAAGCTGAACGCCTGATCAAGGAAATCAATTCCGGCATCATGGTGATCCCCACCCAAAAGCTGAAGCAGTGGCTGGGCAAACTGAAAAACGAGAACGCGCAGGGCGAGTACTACCTGACCGACATCGTCGCCATGGCGGTGGAAGAAGGCGTGCAAGTCGTGTCGGCCCACCCGGCCGCGCCATGGGAAGTGTTGGGCGTGAACAGCAAGGCGCAGCTGGCCGAACTGGAACGCATCTACCAGCGCAATGTCGCCAACTGCCTGCTGGACAAAGGCGTTACGCTGGCCGACCCGGCGCGCATCGACGTGCGCGGCGAACTTTCCTGCGGCCGCGACGTGACCATCGACGTTGGCTGCGTCTTCGAAGGCAAGGTGGAGATCGGCGAAGGTGCGACCATCGGCCCGAACTGCGTGTTGATCAATGCGCGCATCGGCGCCGGCGCCAACATCAAGGCATTCACGCACATTGAGGACGCCGTGGTCGGCGCGGCTTCGCAGATCGGCCCTTATGCCCGCCTGCGCCCCGGCACCGAGCTGGGCGAAGACGTCCACGTGGGTAACTTCGTCGAGATCAAGAACAGCCAGGTCGCAGCGCATTCCAAGGCCAACCACCTGGCCTATGTGGGCGACGCCACCGTCGGCTCGCGCGTGAACATCGGTGCCGGCACCATCACCTGCAATTACGACGGCGCGAACAAGTTCCGCACCGTGATCGAAGACGACGCCTTCATCGGCAGCGACAGCCAGCTGGTAGCGCCGGTGACCGTGGGCGCCGGCGCCACCATCGGCGCAGGCACGACCCTGACCAAGGATGCGCCAGCCGGCAAGTTGACCATCTCCCGCCCGAAACAGCTCACGATCGAAGGCTGGAAGCGCCCGGTGAAGGCCAAGAAGTAGGGGGTCTGACCGTTCGGGTCTGACCCCGCCTTGCCGGTTTCGCTCGAAGGATACTGGCAAAAGCAAGCACCAAACCGGTAAACCGGGGTCAGACCCAAGGGTCAGACCCCTAAGCCACCGAAAACTGGCGGCGACGCTGGTACGTGAATTTCACCAATTCGGGGAAGAAGCGGTCAAAGCCCGCCGCAATCGCTTCATAGTGCTGCTGCACTTCCCCGATGCCCTCGCGCAGCAGGTGGCCATTGCGGCTTAGCCTGTCCGACATGCGTATCAGCGCCAGCTCGACCCCGCTGAACTCCCCATAAGCGCCCAGCCAGTCCTGCTTGATCAATTTGGGCAGGATTTCCCGCAGCCGTTCCGGCAAATGCTCCTCATACGACGCCAGCGCACCGTAGAAGCGCTCGATCAACTCGCTGCGCGGCTCTTCGCAATATTCGTCCCAACGCTGGCTCAGGATATGGTCGTAGAACACGTCCAGCACGATACCGGCATAACGCCGCCGGCCCTCCCCGAACAGGCTCTTCGCTTCCGTGACCACCGGATGGCTGTCGGTGAATGAATCGATGAAACGGTGCAGCGCAATCTCGTTCGCGATCTCCGGAGAATAGTGCTCGCCAGCGTTCGCCTTCACGAAATCGCCCAGCATGGCGCCGACCATCGCCGCTTCGCTGTGGCGGGCCAGGTAGATGTGTGCGAGGTAGTTCATGCCCCATTCTATCCCTGTGGATAAAGATGTGTAAAAGCTGGTGCAATTCCGCTTGAAAACGCTGGGATAGGGATGGGATAAAGCCATAGTGGTATGAGCCAATTGTCCACATCACGCGCCGCACAGCCCACCCTGTGGAAAAACCTGGGGAATACTGGCGTAAAACTTTGGATAACTTAAAGCTGTGGATAAGGGTGTGGGGAACCCTGCGGAAAACGCAAGGATATGCGGTGTGCATCGCTGGATAACATGAGCGGCCGCGCCGCTCCCTGTGGTTAAGGATGTGCATAAGCCTGTGCATCTCCAGGGATAACCATGGATAACTGGGTTACACCGCGATAGTGGTTTCAAACTTGCTGCGGAAAGTGGAAAAGTAGGCTTTCACGTTACGCACATTGGCTTGGGCGGCGAACAGGCGATGGGCCAGCGCGTGGTAGGCCGGCATGTCTGCCACCTGCACGATCAGCACGAAATCGGGCCCGGGCGACACGCGATAACATTGCAGCACCGCCGGTTCCGGCGCGACCAGCGCCTCGAATTCCGCCATGCGTTCAGCGGCCTGGATATCCAGCGAGATTTCCACAACCGCCGTCAGCCGCGCACCCACCTTCTCGGGCGACACCAGCGCCACTTCGCGCTCAATCACCCCCGAATCGCGCAAATGCTTGACCCGCCGCAAGCAGGTGGGGGCCGAAACGTGCACTGCAGCCGCCAATTCGGCATTGGTTTGTGACGCATCTTTCTGCAAAGCATTCAAGATGCGACGATCAATTTCATCAAAGTCCATAATTTGAAATAATATTTCTCACTGTATGTTGTGCGAAATATTCTTTCATAGCTTGCACAAAAGAGAAAGCATATTTCTTGACGCCTGCTCTAGCATGCATTCATTAACTTTTTAAGAAGAGGTAGCCATGTGCGGTATCGTTGGCGCTGTCGCCCAGCGCAATATCACCCCTATCCTGGTCGAAGGCCTGAAGCGCCTGGAATACCGTGGCTATGATTCCTGCGGCGTCGCCCTGCACCTGGACGGCAAGCTGCAGCGCTCGCGCAGCACCTCGCGCGTGGCCGACCTCGAAAAGCAGATCAATGAAGTCGGTTTGCAAGGCTTCACCGGCATCGCCCACACCCGCTGGGCCACCCACGGCGCCCCAGCCTCGCACAACGCCCACCCGCACTTTTCCCCGAGCGAAGCAGCCGCCCGCATCGCCCTGGTCCACAACGGCATCATCGAGAACCACGACGAACTGCGCGCCGAACTGACCGCACTGGGCTACGTCTTCACCAGCCAGACCGACACCGAAGTGATCGCCCACCTGGTCGATCACATGTACAACGGCGACCTGTTCGAGACCGTGCAGCAAGCCGTGCGCCGCCTGCATGGCGCCTACGCCATTGCCGTGTTCTGCCGCGAAGAACCGCACCGTGTGGTCGCCGCACGCCAGGGCTCGCCGCTGATCGTCGGCCTGGGCCAGGGTGAAAACTTCGTCGCCTCGGATGCCATGGCACTGGCCGGCACCACCGACCAGATCATCTACCTCGAAGAAGGCGACGTGGTCGACCTGCAGCTGGGCCGCACCTGGATCGTCGACGCCGACGGCAAGCAAGTGCAGCGCGAAGTGAAAACCGTGCACGCCCACACCGGCGCCGCGGAACTTGGGCCATACCGCCACTTCATGCAGAAGGAAATTTTCGAGCAGCCACGCGTGGTTGGCGACACGCTGGAAGGCGTCACCGGCGTCATGCCCGAGCTGTTCGGCGACGGCGCCTACAAGGTGTTCAAGGAAATCGACCGCGTGCTGATCCTCGCCTGCGGCACCAGCTACTACGCCGGCCTGACCGCCAAGTACTGGATCGAATCGATCGCCAAGGTGCCGGTCAATGTGGAAATCGCCTCCGAATACCGCTATCGCGACAGTGTGCCGAATCCCAAGACGCTGGTCGTGACCATTTCCCAATCCGGCGAAACCGCCGACACCATCGCCGCCTTGAAGCACGCGCGCGATCTGGGCATGCAGCACACGCTCACCATCTGTAACGTATCGACCAGCGCCATGGTGCGCGAGTGCAAACTGGCCTACATCACCCGCGCCGGTGTGGAAGTCGGCGTGGCCTCCACCAAAGCCTTCACCACCCAGCTGTCCGCCCTGTTCCTGCTGACCCTCAGCCTGGCGCAAGTGAATGGCCTGCTGACCGACGAGCAGGAAGCCGCGCACCTGAAGGCCATGCGCCACCTGCCATCCGCCATCGCCTCCGTGCTGGCGCTGGAACCGCAGATCATCGCCTGGGCCGATGAATTCGCCCGCAAGGAAAACGCCCTGTTCCTGGGCCGCGGCATGCATTACCCGATCGCCCTGGAAGGCGCGCTGAAGCTGAAAGAGATTTCCTACATCCACGCCGAAGCCTACCCGGCCGGTGAATTGAAGCACGGCCCGCTGGCGCTGGTGACCGACGAAATGCCGGTCGTGACCATCGCCCCCAACGACGCCTTGCTGGAGAAGCTGAAATCGAACATGCAGGAAGTGCGCGCCCGCGGCGGCCAGCTCTACGTCTTCGCCGACGTCGACTCCCGTATCACTTCGGGCGACGGCGTGCATGTGATCCGCCTGCCGGAACACTACGGCCAGTTGTCCCCGATCCTGCATGTGGTTGCCCTGCAGCTGCTGGCCTACCACACCGCCCTGGCACGCGGCACCGACGTCGACAAGCCGCGCAACCTGGCGAAATCGGTAACGGTCGAATAAGCTGCGACGCTAGTTACGCTGGGGCGGCAGAACACCCGCCGCCCCCGATTTCGCTCCGGTCGTCACCGTTCCCCATCCACTCGTCACAAATCCACCGAAATGGCCGCAGGCGGGTCATAGGATGGCGTCACAGGTGCACGTTGCACCCGCCTGACTACGGAGACCATACTATGCATCAGCAGATTTTGCGCACCCTGCGCGTCGCCGCACTCGCCGTCGCCTTTCTTGATACCAGTGCCGCCATTGCCGGCGCCCAGCAGGACTTGAACAAGTCCCTGGCCCGCCGCGTCTACGATGAAGGCCTGAACCAGGGCATCTTCACCGTCCCCTACACCAAAGACTTCATCGGCCATGCGGGCAATGGCACCTTCACGCGCGAAGCCCGCCTGGCCGAGGCCAAGGGCTGGCGCCAAGCCTTCCCCGATCTCAGGATGAATATTGACCTGATCCTTGCCGAGAATGACCTGGTTGCCGTGCGCTGGACCGCAACCGGCACCAATACCGGCACCGGCAATGGCCTGCCGGCGACAGGCAAGTCCGTCAAGGTAACCGGCCAGGCCACGTTCCGCTTCGTGGATGGCAAGATCGCCGAGGAATGGGCGTCCGGCGACTCACTCGGCATCATGAAGCAGCTTGGCCTGTTGCCACCGGCGCCGGGCCGGACCCTGAAGCCGGAGCACCGGTGAGGCCAGGCGTTGCGAAAATGCGGCGCGTGGACGCGCGCTCGCGGCCGGTATAAGATGGCCTCGCCCATCGACTTCCCCCACGGTGCGGTAGTGTCCACCAACCAGTTCGCTCTCGGCCGCCGCCCCGTCCTATGGACGCTGGCCGGCTGGGCCCTGTGCGCGGTCGTATTCGCCACCCAGTCCCACGTCGCCGCCACCGTGCGCGGCCAGCCGCTGCCATGGGGCGGCGCTTTGGCCGCCTGGTCGGTATGGTCGGGCGCCTGGGCGCTACTGACGCTTCCCATCCTGCGCCTGGCCGAGCGCGTGCCCTTCGAGCGGCACACATTCTGGCGTGCGCTGGCTGTGCACGTGGCGGGCAGTGTCGGCTCGGTGCTGTTCCACATGGCGCTGTATGCGGCCGCTGCACCGCTGGTCGGTGCGCCTGGATTCAACGCCGACTGGGGCGCTACCTATTCACGCCTGCTGGCGACGGCTTTCCTGCCCAGCCTCGCGGTCTATTGGGTGCTGGTCGGCGCGGTCCACTTGCTGCGCCTGCGGCAAGCGGTCCATGATCGCGAGCGGCGGCACTTGTCGCTGGAGGCGCAGCTCGCCGAGGCGCGGCTGCTGGCGCTCAAGTCGCAACTGCAGCCGCATTTCCTGTTCAATACCCTCAATTCGATCGCCGTGCTGATCGGGGACGATCCGGCGGCGGCCCGTCACATGCTGCAGCTGCTATGCAGCTTGCTGCGCAAGATGCTGGACAACGATGGCAGCCGCGAGGTCGCGTTGCGCGAGGAGCTCGATTTCATCGCCAGCTACCTGGAGATCGAGCAGATCCGCTTTGCGGACCGCCTGACCTACCATGTGGACGCCAGCCCGGACGTGATGCATTCGCGCGTGCCCAGCCTGGTGTTGCAGCCGCTGGTGGAAAACGCCATCCGCCACGGCGTAGCCCGCCGTGCCCGGCCGGGCCGCATCGTCATCAGCGCGCGCGCCGAGGGCGGCATGCTGCGTCTGGCGGTGACCGACAACGGCGCGGGCCTGGGCCGGCACATGAAGTGGGGAATTGGTTTGTCGAACACGCGTGCACGCCTGCAGCAGATGTTCGGCGCCAAGCATGTCTTCGCCATCGGCGACAATCCCGGCGGCGGCACCCTGGTCTCGCTGGCAATCCCTCTGCAGGAGGACGTATGCGCATCCGTACCTTGATCGTCGACGACGAGGCGCTGGCGCGGCGTGGCATCGCGCAGTACCTGGCCACCGAGCCCGACGTCGAGGTGGTCGGCGAATGCAGCGACGGCCTGGCGGCAATCGACGCCATCGCGGCGCTGCAGCCCGACCTGGTGTTCCTCGATATCGAGATGCCCGAGGCCGACGGTTTCGACGTCGTGGCGGCTGTCGGCGCCGACACCATGCCGGCCACCATCTTCGTCACCGCTTACGACCAGTACGCGGTGCGCGCCTTCGACATCCACGCCCTCGATTACCTGCTCAAGCCGCTGGAACAGGAGCGCATCCGCAAAGCGCTGGCGAGGGCAAGGGAGAAGCTGACGGCAAAGCCGGACGACCTGGCTGCCCGCATTGCGGCGGTGCTGGGCGAGCTTGGCGCCAGCCCGGCCAGGCGATACGTGCGTCGCCTGCCGATCAAAAAGGCCGGCCGCGTGGTCCTGGTGGATGTCGATGACGTCATGCGCTTCGAAGCCACCGGCAACTACATCGAAGTGCACACGCGCGAGCACATGCACTTGCTGCGCGAAACGCTGTCGGGCCTGGAAGCGCAGCTGGATCCGGACGGGTTTGTGCGCGTGTCGCGCTCATGCATCGTCAACGCGCGGCAGATCCGCGAGCTGCAGCCGCATTTCAGCGGCGATTTCGTCGTCGTGCTGGCCGACGACACCGATGTGCAGGGCAGCCGCCGCTATCGCGACGTTGTCGAGCCGTTGTTCCGGCTCACCTGACGGCAGGCCTTGTCATTGCTAAACAAGCGTTGTCGATAGCGTTTCGATGAGCAGTCGCATACGTGCCGGCAACAGCCGGTTGCCGGGCCAGACCAGGCTGATTGGCTGCATGGGCGGCGCGTAAGCGGGCAGCACTTCAACCAGGCTGCCGTCCGCAATAGCGGATGCCACCATATAGCCCGGAACCTGCGTCAGGCCGGCGTCGTGGCGCGCGGCTTCAACCATGCCCTCGCCGTCGTTGACGATCACGCGGGCGGGAGGATGGAATTCCTTTACTTCACCGTCAGCCTGTAAGCGTACGGGCCGCTCGCGACCGGACGTCGGATTGCGGAAAGTGACGAAACTATGCCGCTCCAGCTGGTCGGGGCGGTTTGGTTTGCGGTGCTGCTGCAGGTAAGCCGGACTGGCGCAGAGCACCAGGCTTTGCCAATCGATCCGTTTGGCGGCAAGCCGCGAGTCTTCGAGCGGGCCGACGCGGATGGCCGCATCCATGCCATCCTTGATCAAGTCGCAAAACGAATCCGTGAGACGCACATCAAGTTGCAGGTCCGGGTACTGCGGCAGCAGCCGGGCGAGCCGCGGCATGATGACGTGTTTGCCGTACGTGATCGGCATGCTGATGCGGAGCTGGCCGCGCGGCTCGCCGTTCGTGCCCGAGGCAAGCGACTCGATTTCATCGATATCGGCCAACACCTTCTCGCAGCGCTCAAACAGGGCTTCGCCTTCAACGGTGAGGGTGACTTGCCGCGTCGTGCGGTGGAACAGTTTGGCGCCAAGCCGTTCTTCCAGCCGGAGTATGCGTTTGGCAATCGTGGAGGCGGTGACGCCAAGCTCGCGGCCCGCGCCGGCGAAACTGGCGTGGCGTGCCGTCACGGCGAAAGCCATGAATTCGCTGAAACCGCTCATCTTCCCCCCAACAATTGAAGAAATATTTTCCTTAATATTTTGAAATTACCGCATATTCACCAATGAACGCAACGTCTGCATACTGGGCTCCTTTCACGAAAAGGAGGTCATCATGCAGATTCTCACCAACCATACGCCCGCCCACACACCTATTCCGGGGATTGAGCACGTTACGCTTGCAGGTAGTCAGATGGGCTTGTCCCACCTCTCCGTCTGGATGCAATCCATGGCACCCGGTAACGCAACACCGCTGCACCTGCATGCATGCGAGGAAGTCGTGGTCTGCACGCGCGGTGCGGGAGAGTTGCACGCCGATGGGCGCGTCGAGAAATTCGGCGCAGGGCAGACGATCGTTATCCCGGCCGGCATCGCGCACCAGCTGTTCAGCACCGGCCCCGAGCCGCTGGAATTGATTGCTGCCTTTGCGATGACGCCGGTCGCGACGACCACGCCGGATGGGGAAGTGCTGGATCTGCCTTGGGAAAGCTGAGAAGCACCGCTTGTCGCCCCTGGCATGCGGCCGGCAAGCCTTACGGGTACGTTGCGGCGCGGAGAGCCGGCAGGGCAGGGCATCGCAATCGCCGGCGGCAGAGTGCCGCCGGTCCGGGTCGATATGCCAGCCTGCCGCTGAGCTTAGTCGACGGTGGCGCCGCTGTCCTTCACCACTTTGCCCCACTTGGCGTGTTCGGCATGGACGAACTTGGCGAAGTTCTCAGGCGTATCGCCCACATAGGCCGAGCCGGTATCGGCCAGCACCTTCTGGAACTCCGCCCCTTTCATCACCTTCTGGGTCTCGGCGTTGATCTTGGCGATCACGTCCTTCGGCGTGCCGGCTGGGGCGAACATGCCATACCAAGCATAGGATTCGATGCCGGCCACACCGGATTCGGCGAAGGTCGGCACGTCCGGCAGCAGCGGCGAGCGCTGGCCGCTGGTGATCGCGATGGCTTTCACCTTGCCGCTCTTAATGTGCGGCATGATCGCGATGGTGCTGTCGAACATCATCGGGATATGGCCGCCCAGCAGGTCGGAGATGGCCGGTGCCGAACCTTTGTATGGCACATGGTTCATCTGCAGCTTGGTCGTGCTGGAGAACAGTTCGGCGGTCAGGTGCTGCGGCGTGCCGTTGCCCGACGAGCCGAAGGAGAAATCGCCCTTCTTCGATTGGATGTATGCCATCAGTTCCTTCAGGTTCTTGGCCGGCACGGAGGGGTGGGCCACCAGCACCAGGGGCACGCGCAGCAAGTTGGTGACCGGCACCAGGTCCTTCAGCGGATCGAAGGTCATGTTCTTGTACAGGCTTGGGTTGATCACGATCGGCGCGCTGGACGTCACCAGCAGCGTGTGGCCGTCGGCTTTGGAGCGGACCACGGCAGCCGTCCCGATGTTGCCGCCGCCGCCGGCGCGGTTGTCGATCACGAACGGTTTGCCCAGGTTCTCGTTGAGACCCTTGCCCACCGGGCGGGCGGCGATGTCGGATGGGCCGCCGGGCGGCCACGGCACGACAACGGTCACGTTACCGGTGGGCCAGCTTTGCGCGAACGCGCTGAACGAAAGAACGGAAGCTGCCAGCGCGAAGCTGAGGGATGGAAGCTTGGTGGAGAAGAGACGCATATCTGATCCTTTACGAGAAAAGTGTTCAAAGAGTACACGGAATCCGGCCAACCAGCATAACAATCGCATACGATGCAATCGAATCCGCTTGACATCGCCGCCGGCGTCGCTATACTTCTGCTCATCGAATGCGATTGCATCGTATGCGATTTACATAAACCAAATCATCGGAGTTATTCATGAGCAAGATCACCAAAGTCCTGGCCACCGGCAAAACCCGTACTACCTCAAGCGATTCCGCGATCTTTGCGGGCAATCCGGAAGGCAGGCTGGACATCCATCTGACCACCCCGGGCAATCCCGACGGCCGCGTCGTCGACGTCCAGACGACCCTGCCGCATCCGCTGGCCGAGCAATTGTTTGCCGGCGCGTGGTCGGCTTGCTATTCGGCCGCGGTCGGCCTGGCCGCCAAGGAAAAAAAGGTCACCCTGCCGGCCGGCACGGCGGTGGAAATCGAAGTGGATCTCGGCCAGGGCAGCGGCGAGTACTTCATCCAGGCGCGACTGACCGTATTTGCGCCGGGCGCCGACCACGCGGCGGTCACCGAAGTGGCGCACCTGGCTGACGCCATCTGCCCCTACTCGAAAGCCGTGCGCGGCAATATCGACGTGGTGCTGAACGTGGTCACCGCATAAGGAATACAAAATGTAACCCTTGTTGCACCGGGCGTCCCTTTGGAGGAAGTTAGCAGGACAACAATTCCAAAAGGACGTCCAAATGAAAAAGACAGCTTTAATCCCGGCCGTGACTGCCGGCATGCTGGTCCTGGCCGCTTGCAGCACCCCGACCACCACGACTACCACGCCCACGGTCGCCGCAGCGACGTCTGCCGCAGGGGCGCCGGCACCGCCGCCCCCGCCGGTTGCCAATGACAGTGTCGCCCTCTCGGTTGCCGCCAAGCGCCAGCTGCGCGAACAGCTCGCCAAGTCCGGCCCGGTGTCGTCCTTATCGATCCACCCATCGATGCCCGCGCCCGCGTTCGCGCCCATGCCGCACCTGGCGCATGGGCCGCAGGCCAACGACAAATTCCCTGACAAGGATGCCAACAAGGCGGTCCTGGTGAGCGAGCAGCCGGTATCGACCTTCAGCGTGGACGTCGATACCGCCTCCTATGCCTTCATGCGCCGGATGCTGTCCGGCGGCCGTATGCCGCCGCTGCAAGCCGTCCGCGTGGAGGAAATGGTCAACTATTTCCCCTACCAGTACGCCGCCCCGGCCAAGGCCAGCCAGCCATTCGCCGTGACCACCGAAGTCATGCCGAGCCCCTGGCGGACGGGCAACCAGCTGGTCCACGTCGCGCTCAAGGGCTATGACATCAAGCACGCCGGACGTCCGCGCGCCAATGTCGTGCTGCTGGTCGACGTTTCCGGCTCGATGGGCCCGCAGGATCGCCTGCCCTTGCTGCAGCAAGGCTTCCGCCTGTTCGCCGAACAGTTGGGCGACGACGACACGGTATCCATCGTCACGTACGCCAACGGCACGGCGGTTGCGCTGGAACCGACCAGCGGCAAGGACAAGAGAAAGATCCTGGACGTGATCGACAACCTGCATGCCTCCGGCGGCACGGCCGGCGGCGACGGCCTGCAGCGCGCCTACGCGCAAGCGGAACGCAACTTTGATCCGAAAGCCGTCAACCGCGTGATCCTGGCGACGGATGGCGACTTCAATATCGGCATCACCGATCCCAAACAGCTGGAAAAATTCATTGTCGACAAGCGCAAGTCCGGCATCTACCTGTCGGTCTTCGGTGTCGGCCTGGGCAACCTGAACGACGCCCTGATCCAGCGCCTGACCCAGTCCGGCAACGGTAACGCCGCCTACATCGACACCTTGCTGGAAGCCCGCAAGGCATTGGCCCAGGAACTGGGTTCGACCATGTTCCCGATCGCCAACGACGTCAAAGTGCAGGTCGAGTTCAATCCCGCGCAGGTCGCCGCCTACCGCCTGGTCGGCTACGAAACCCGCATGCTGGACCGCCAGGACTTCAAGGATGACAAGGTCGATGCCGGCGATATGGGGGCCGGCCACACTGTGACCGCCATCTACGAGATTACCCCTGCCGCCAACGCCGGCAAGCTGGTCGATCCCTTGCGCTATGCCCAGCCGGCCAAGCCAAAGGCCGCCTCCTCCACCAAGGGTGATGAGCTATGTTTCGTGAAAGTGCGCTACAAGCTGCCGGGCCAATCGGCCAGCCAGCAGCTGGAGCATCCGGTGCATGCCGCCAGTGCGCGCAAATCGCTCGATGCCGCCCCGGCTGACCAGCGCTTTGCCGTTGCCGTGGCCGCCTTCGGCCAGCGCCTGCGCGGTGAAGGACAGGTGGCGGACTTCAGCTACGGCGACATCGCCAAGCTGGCCGAAGGGGCGCGCGGCAGCGACCCGGATGGCTACCGCGCCGAATTCGTGAAGCTGGTCCGGATGGCGGAATCGCTGGGCCAGGTCGGCCAGGTCAGCCAGCGCTAAGCCAGCAACGATGCGGCGCCGGCCGGGCGGCGCCGCTGCCGCATTGCCTATTCCTCCAGGATGCGCAAGGCTTCGCGCGCCATATTGACCGCCAGTTCCTCCTGCGCGATGCCGCCTTTCAGCAGCACGTACTGCAGGCGCCGCTCGCGCGAATCGGTCTCGCAGGCAAAGTCGCGCTGCTCGAAGCTCCTGTACAGGGCCAGCTTTTGTTCGTGCAGCGCCAGGTGCCGGCGCATTTCATCGGCCAGTCCCGCCGGCCCGACTGCCGCCTCGGCGCGGATGCGCACCATCAGGGCGTCGCGCTGGGGGCGCGGATCTTCGCTTTCGGCGATCCAGCGGCGCAGTTCCGCCATGCCGGCCGGCAGGATGCGGTAAGCCCGTTTGCGGCCGCGGCCGGTCTCGGCCGGCAGCGATTCGATCCAGCCCGCTTCTTCCAGCCGCGCCAGTTCGCGATAAATCTGCTGGTGGGTGGCTGCCCAGAAGAAACCGATGGACTTATCGAAGCGCCGGGCCAATTCCGAGCCGGAACCGGCCCGCTCGGACAGGGAAGTCAGCAGCGCGTGGGGCAAAGACATGGCGGGAAACAATGTTAAAGATTCCACCATCTTGCCTGAGCGGCGCGAGGCGGACAAGCCACAACGTCTATGCAACCAGTTGCATAGACGCGCCGACCGGGCTATATTTATGCAACTGGTTGCATAAAGAGGACACCCATGAACCGCTACCCCCACCTGCTGGCCCCGCTCGACCTGGGCTTCACCACCCTGAAAAACCGCGTGATCATGGGTTCCATGCACGTTGGCCTGGAAGAGGAAGAGAACGGCTTCGAGCGCATGGCCGCTTTTTATGCCGAGCGTGCGCGCGGCGAAGTGGGCCTGATCGTCACCGGCGGCATCGCCCCGAATGAAGCCGGCCGCCCATGGAAAGCCGGCGCCAAGCTGACCACCAGCGAAGAAGTGGCGCAGCACCGCAAGGTCACCGCCGCCGTACACGCCGAAGGGGGCAAGATCGCCATGCAGATCCTGCACTTCGGCCGCTACGCCTACCATCCGAAACTGGTGGGGCCGAGCGCGATCAAGGCGCCGATCAACCAGTTCACCCCGCATGAACTGAGCGGCGAAGAAGTGCTGCAGACCATCGAAGATTACGCCCAGTGCGCCGTGCTGGCGCGTGAAGCCGGTTACGACGGCGTGGAAATCATGGGCTCGGAAGGCTACCTGATCAACGAATTCATCGCCGCCCGCACCAACCAGCGCAGCGACGAGTGGGGCGGCAGCTACGAAAACCGCATGCGCTTCCCGGTCGAGATCGTGCGCCGCGTGCGCGAACGCGTGGGCAAGGACTTCATCATCATCTACCGCCTCTCCATGCTGGACCTGGTGGAAGGCGGCTCCACCCTGGACGAGGTGGTGCAGCTGGCGCAAGCCATCGAACAGGCCGGTGCCACCATCCTCAACACCGGCATTGGCTGGCACGAAGCGCGCATCCCGACCATCGCCACCAAGGTGCCGCGCGCCGGTTTCGCCTGGGTCACGAAGAACCTGATGGGCAAGGTCGGCATCCCCCTGGTGGCGACCAACCGCATCAACACCC
>CAMLRG010000091.1 GCA_946482335.1 uncultured Duganella sp.
CTTCCATGACCGTATGTTCGACCGGCATTTTTTGTCCACCTAGGGGTCAGGAACCCAAGTGGACATTTCCAGCCCATCGGCATTTTTGTCCACATTGGTTCCTGACCCCGGGGTGGACATTTTATGCCCGAGGGGGTAAAGCCTGCGTGTGGCAACGAACGGACTTGCCTGGATTGGCGGCCTAGTCTCGTGAAGTCGATCACGATGCAGGGGGGCGGATCATGCTTGCAGATAAAGACGCTGTCGCGATGATTGCGGTAAAGGATTTGGCCGCTGCCGGGCGCTTCTATGAGGGGGTGCTTGGGCTGGAGAAACTTGATAGCCCGGAACAGGAAGTGCTGGTTTTCCGGAGCGGGGCGACCAGGCTGAATGTCTATCGCTCGGAATTTGCCGGCACCAATAGGGCGACGGCCGTGACGTGGGACGTGGGCAACGAGCTTGAGGCCATCGCGGCTCAGCTCAAGGCAAAAGGCGTGGAATTCGAACATTACGATATGCCCGACTTGAAGCGTGAGGGCGATATCCATTCCGGCGGCGGCATGAAGGTCGCGTGGTTCAAGGATGTCGACGGGAATATCCTCAGCTTGGTGAGCGGGTAGGAGGCGGCAATGAATGCGAATACTTTGGCCCTTGTTGCAGGGGCTCTCCTTTCAATGCATGCGTTGGCTGGTCCGGGAGTCGATAAGGAATTTTCGATGATGGATGCGGACCGCGATGGCAAAGTTTCGACCACCGAACATGCGGCGGGCGCGAAGGCGATGTTCGGGAGGATGGATGCGAACGGCGACGGCAAGGTGACGGCGGCTGAAATGACGGCGGCGAATAAGTCGATCACCGGTCATGCGGCGAAGAAATCGGAGATGTCGGCCGCCGATAAGATCAAGGTCGTGGATGCCGACGGTGATGGCATCCTGACCGCTGCCGAACATGAAAAGGCTTCGGCGGCGATGTTCGTCAAGATGGATGCCAACATGGACGGTTTCCTGTCCAAGGATGAAATGGCCGGCGGTCATGCGGCCATGATGAAGAAGTGATCAGTCGAACCGCTGCTTGCGCCTGAATTGCTCCGTCGCTTCGAGCAGCGCTGCGCTCATGGGCGGGTCGAAGGCGGTGTGGCCGCCATCGGGAATGATCCGCAGTTGGGCGCCGGGGTAATGTCCGGCGACCTGGAATGCAGTGAGCGGCGGGCAGATCATGTCAAGCCGGCCGTGGATGACGACGGCGGGCAGTCCGTGCAGGCGGGCCATATTATTCAGCAGTGCGCCCGGCGCCAGGAAGCCTCCCTGGCTGAAGTACCAGGCCTCGATGCGCGCCAGCGTCCACGCGAAGTCGTCGGGCATGGGGGGCATGTCGCCGCTGGTGCTGGCGCGGATGCATTCGAAGCGGGTCCAGGCGCGGGCGAATGGGATCGCGGTGACGCGTTCGCCATGCACCAGGCGGCGCGTATAGGCGGCCAGCAGGTTGGCGCGTTCTTCCGGCGGCAGCAGCCCGGCCAGTTCGGCGTAGAGGTCCGGGTGGAAGTAGCGGCCGTTTTCGAAGTACCACGCCATTTCCTGCGCGGAGCAGAGGAAGGCGCTGCGCAGGATGAAGCCCAGGCAGTGCTGCGGGTGGGCCTGGCCGTAGGCCAGCGCCAGCGTCGATCCCCATGATCCGCCGAACACCAGCCAGCGTTCGATGGCCAGGTGGCGGCGTAGTGCTTCGATGTCGGCAACCAGATGGGCCGTGGTGTTGGCGCGCAGTTCGCCGGGGGGCGTGGATTGCCCGCAGCCGCGCTGGTCGAACTGGATGATGCGGTAACAATGCGGGTCGAAGAATTGCCGCCAGCGCGGGGATGAATTGGCGCCCGGCCCGCCGTGCAGCACGATGACGGGCAAGCCTTCCGGATTGCCGGATTCTTCCCAGTACAAGGTGTGCAACTCATCGACCGGCAGGAAGCCGCTGCGGTGCGCCTCCTGCGGTGGGAAGAAATCCGGGCGATCCGTCATCGGGCGATCAGGCCGGCGTGAGCAGCGCCAGCTGTTCGGGCGTCAGGTAACACCACTCGCCTTCTTCCAGGCCGAGCGCGTCGAGCTGCAGCTGGCCGATGGCGGAACGGTGTAGCGCGGTGCAGTGGTTGCCGGCGGCGGCCAGCATGCGCTTGACCTGGTGGTACTTGCCTTGCTCCAGCACGATTTCGAGCTGGTGTTCGCCGCGCTTGATGCAGGTGACGGCGGCCAGCGGGGCCGGTTCGTCGTGCAGCTGGACGCCGGCCAGCAATTGCGCCACCAGCGCGTCGGTCACCGGTTCGGCGGTGGTGGCCTGGTAAACCTTGGGCACGTGGCGCTTGGGCGAGGACTGGGCGTGGATGAAGGGGCCGTCGTCGGACATCAGCAGCATGCCTGTGGTGTCGTGGTCGAGGCGGCCAACCGGCTGCACTTCGCGCCAGCTGAATTGTTCGGGCAGGAGGGTCAGCACGCCGGGGTGGTGGCTTGGCTTGCGCGAGCACTCGTAGTCGGACGGTTTGTACAGCGCAATGTAAAGGTGTTCGCGGTAAACCCACTCCTCGCCGAATACTTCCAGCACCAGGCCCTCGGTGTCGTATGTCGCTTTATAGTTGTCCTGCACTTCGCCGCCGATGGCGACGTCGCCTTCTTCGATCAGGGCGCGGCAGTACTTGCGGGTGCCGAAGCCTTGCGACTGCAGGATTCGGTCCAGGGATAATGTACTCATGGGGCGGGATTTTACCGGATTTAACCGGGCGCAAGCTTCCCTATTGATGCAGATCAAAGGGCGTGACTGTCTAGTTGTTACACTTAAATAGCATTAGGAATCTGCTGAACGGGCTATAGGAAACTCTTAGGGAGATCTCAGCAAATGAAAGTCAACATCAGCCGTAAATCGCTGGCGCTGGCCCATGCCGCCTCGCTGGAAACCCGTTTGGCCGTCGCCCGCTGGAGCGGAGTGCCCAACCTGTCCGCACAAGCCAGCTGGCAGCGGCAGCGTCAGCAGGAAATGCTGGATTGGCTGGTCCAGGGTGGTTTTGCCGCCGGAACGGTAGGGCCAAAAACGAAAACAGCGGCCAAGGGCCGCCGTTCTCTTGCCTCCCAAAGAGACAGTGACGAGGAATGTAAATTCACTCTACTCCGCATCCGTGATGCGGCTGCGTAGTCTGTCTCAAGAATTGATTGCTTGTCGCCCTCCCCTTGATCGAACTACACCGTCAATATAGTCCACGTCGGAGAAATCGCAAGGCGAAATCAGGCAAAAATGCTAATGTTGACTGCTGAGCCAAGCTTCAGCGCAAGCTGGGCTTGGCCGCATCCGCGGCTGCCTTGATCGCGCCGGAGCCGACCGCGGCGCCAAACTTCTTCAGCACCCGCTCAGGCAGATTCTCATGCTGGGTGTAGTCGACGATATCTTCGGCTTTCACCACGTCGCGCGCCACGCTGTCCACGCTGCCCAGGTCGTCTGCCAGGCCCATTTCGATGGCGCGCGCGCCGGTCCAGTACAGCCCCGAGAACATGTCCGGGCTTTCCTTCAACCGCTTGCCGCGTCCGCTGCGCACCACGTCGATGAATTGCTGGTGGATCTCCTTCAGCATGCTCTGAGCGTGCTGTTTCTGTTTGTCGGACTGCGGGCTGAACGGGTCGAGGAAGCCCTTGTTCTCGCCGGCGGTCAGCAGGCGCCGTTCCACCCCCAGCTTTTCCATGGTGCCGGTAAAACCGAAGCCATCCATCAGCACGCCAATCGAGCCAATGATGCTGGCCTTGTTGACGTAGATGCGGTCGGCGGCGGAAGCGATGTAATAGCCGCCGGAAGCGCAAATCTCGTCCACCACCACATACAGCGGCTTTTGCGGATAGCCGCGCCGCAAGCGGTGGATCTCATCGACGATCATGCCGGCCTGGACGGCACTGCCGCCCGGACTATTGATGTGCAGCACCACCGCCACCGAGCCGGTGTCGGAAAATGCCTTGTTCAGGGATGGGATCACCACGTCGGCGGCCCCGCTGCCTTCGGTTTCGATGCTGCCTTCGATTTCGATCAGCGCCGTATGGCGGCCCAGCGCTTCGGCATCGCCGCCCATCAGGTTGACGCCGAAATAGCTGGCGACGGCGAAGAAAATGATGGCCAGGGTCGACACCTTGAAGAAGATGCTCCAGCGGCGGTTGGCGCGCTGCTCCTTCAGCGTGGCGAAGACCAGTTTTTCCAGGACTTCGCGCTCCCATTTGATGGGCGGCTGGTCCATCGGCCCCGGGGCGGGGCTGGGCGAGGCGGGGGTGTTATTGTTGTCGTTGTTATCACTCATGGTCTTGGACACACATAGTCGTCTGGTTGCCAGTAAATCTTCCCTTCGCGCTCAACCACGGCAATCGGGCGCAGGCGTCCACCGCGGCAGGGGCCGCCGGCACATTGCCCATTCTCCGGCATATAAATAGCGCCGTGGGTGGAACACATAATATATAAGCCGCTGGATTCGAAGAATTCCCCCTCGGCCCAATCCAGCTCGATCGGCACGTGGGCGCAGCGGTTCAGGTAGCCATACGGCTTGCCGCCGAAACGCACCACGAAACCGGTGGTATCTTCGCCGCCGGCGCGCACCGGGAAGCGGATGCCCTTGCCCCCTTCGGCCAGCACATCGGCCGCGCAAACCAGGATGTCAGCGGCCATCACGCATTCTCATTCAGCCATTGGTGCAACTGCGGCACCGAGCGGGCCGAATACACCGGGTTGCAGGCCGCCAGCTGGTCGAGCGGGTGGGCGCCATATTCGACGGCGATGCCGGAAGATCCCGCATTTTGCGCCATCATCAAGTCATGCGTCGTATCGCCGATCATGACGGTGCGGCGCAAGTCCTGGCCCAGTTCGCGGGTCAATTCCTGCAGCATGGCCGGGTGCGGCTTGGAAAACGTTTCGTCGGCGCAGCGGGTCGCATCGAAGGTGGACAACAGGCCCGCCGCATTCAGGGCACGGTTCAAGCCCACCCGGCTCTTGCCGGTGGCCACGGCCAGGAAAAAACCCTGTTGCGACAAATCCTGCAACATCTCGGGAACGCCGTCGAACAGTGTCAATTCGTGGTCTTTCGCCAGGTAGTGGTAGCGATAGCGCTCCACCAGGCGCGGGTAATGCTTGGGATCCACATTCGGCATGGCGACCTGCAGGGCTTCGCCCAGGCCCAGGCCGATCACATGGGCGGCTTGCTCCCGGCTGGGGATCGGCAAGGCCAGATCCTTGGCGGCGGCCTGGATGCATTTCACGATGGTGGCGGTGCTATCCATGAGCGTGCCATCCCAATCGAAAACGATCAGGTCAAATTGCTTTCTCGGCATTATTTTTTTCTCAATTCAATGGTTTCCCCAAGCTTACCAAGAATCGCTGGCATTCGGCAGCCAATGGCGCATTCAGGGTCATCGGCTTGCCCGTTTCCGGGTGGGTAAACGTAATCTGGTGGGCATGCAGGAACATGCGTTTCAGCGCGCCGCGCGTTTCCGTCGCCTTTTGCAGGGCCTTGTTCAACGCGAAATCGCCGTATTTGTCGTCGCCTGCGATGGGGAAGCCCGAAGATGCCAGATGAACGCGGATCTGGTGGGTGCGGCCGGTCTTCAGCTCCGCTTCCAGCAGGGCGAATCCATCGAACTTCTGCAGCAGCGTGAACACGGTATGCGCGGCCTGGCCATCGGCCTGCACGCGCACGCGGCGCTCGCCATCCGGCAGGGTGTATTTATGCAATGCCAATTTGACGTGCTGGCGCTTGTTCTTCCAGTCGCCCACGGCCAGGGTCAGGTAGCGCTTGTCGGTCAGGCCGTCGCGCATCTGGTCATGCAGGCTGGTCAGGGCGGTACGCTTCTTGGCGATCAACAGCAAGCCGGACGTTTCGCGGTCCAGGCGGTGTACCAGTTCCAGGAACTTGGCGTCGGGCCGCGCGGCGCGCAATTGTTCGATCACGCCGAACGAGACGCCGGAACCGCCGTGCACCGCCACACCGCAGGGCTTGTCGATCACCAGCAGGTGGGCATCTTCGAAAATCACGGCGAATTCGGCGGCCGGGACCACCGCCTCTTGCTTCTCAGCAATTCGGATCGGCGGGATGCGCACCAGGTCGCCGGCGTTCAGGCGGTACAACTGGTCGATGCGGCCCTTGTTGACGCGCACTTCGCCCGAGCGCAGGATGCGGTAAACGTGGCTCTTCGGCACTCCTTTGCAAACACGCAACAGGTAGTTGTCGATGCGCTGACCGGCCTCTTCTTCCGTGATTGTGACGAATTGCGCTTGCGGCAGGACCTGTTGGGGGGAAGCGGAATCGGCTTTTTGCGGCTTGTTTTGGCCCGTCTTCCCAGAAAATCTCTCTAAGTCCTTCATTTTGAATATATAATCGTTTTGCCGCGGTTTTATCTGCTGCAAGTGTAAAGAATTAAACGTACATTTTACACAGGGGCGTACCCACCGTCCCCGCCAAACGCACTACGGTGGAAAAAATTGTATACGCACATTCGTGCGCCGATCAGGGTCGCAACCACTGTTGCCATCGGTTCGGGCGCGCGGGTGCTGGATTAGACTGGCTGGATTGTTAGGATAAGTCCGGTGAGCAAGCACGAAAGTCGTTGCTCGCTGGTTTGATGAAGTGGATAACGCTTGCCGTTTCGCCAAGGCACCATACAAGATGCCCTGGCCCGACGATGTGCGCACGCCTGCATTCTCCCGCCACCCGACTACGTTCGGGCCGTTGGAATGATGTTGCACGCAGTGCGCAAACTCGGCATGACGATCGGCTTCATGCGCCCTATGCGGCGGCAGCGCTTCGCGCCCGCCGCATGACGAGGCATTTTCCCCTACAGCCTCCTTAATTCACGCGTATATCCTGGTACTTCGCCGCCTCCGCGGAGGCGGCTTTGACATGGCCCAAGGGTCGCGGAGTTAATAAAAATGAAACGCATGTTGTTTAACGCTACGCAGCAGGAAGAGCTGCGCGTAGCGATTGTCGACGGTCAAAAATTGATCGACATCGACATCGAGACCGCCGGACGCGAGCAGCGCAAGTCCAATATCTACAAAGGCGTCATCACTCGAATCGAACCCTCCCTCGAAGCTTGCTTCGTCAGCTACGGCGAAGACCGCCACGGCTTCCTCCCCTTTAAAGAAGTTGCCCGCTCCTATTTCCGCGAAGGCGTGGACGTGCGCAATGCTTCCGTCAAGGAAGCGCTGCGCGAAGGCCAGGAAATCATGGTGCAGGTGGAGAAGGAAGAACGCGGCAACAAGGGCGCGGCCCTGACCTCGTTCATCTCGCTCGCCGGCCGCTACCTGGTGCTGATGCCGAACAACCCGCGCGGCGGCGGCGTGTCGCGCCGGGTGGAAGGCGAAGAGCGCCAGGAATTGCGCGAAACCATGGACAAGCTGGACTTGCCGCAAGGCATGTCTGTGATTGCCCGTACCGCCGGCATCGGCCGTACCGTGGAAGAGCTGCAGTGGGACTTGAATTACCTGATGCAGCTGTGGCGCGCGATCGAAGGCGCCTCCAAGGCAGCTGCCGGCGCCTTCCTGATCTACCAGGAATCGTCGCTGGTGATCCGCGCCATCCGCGACTACTTCCAGCCGGATATCGGCGAGATCCTGATCGATACCGACGAGATCTACGAACAGGCGCACCAGTTCATGTCGCACGTGATGCCGGACATGGTGCACCGCGTGAAGCGCTACAGCGACGACGTGCCGTTGTTCTCCCGCTTCCAGATCGAACACCAGATCGAAACGGCCTACAGCCGTACCGTGCCGCTGCCATCGGGCGGCGCCATCGTGATCGACCACACTGAAGCCCTGGTTTCCATCGACGTCAACTCGGCCCGCGCCACCCGCGGTTCGGACATCGAAACCACCGCCTTCCACACCAATTGCGAAGCCGCCGACGAAGTGGCCCGCCAGCTGCGCCTGCGCGACCTGGGCGGCCTGATCGTCATCGACTTCATCGACATGGAAGTGTCGAAGAACCAGCGCGAAGTCGAACAGCGCCTGAAAGACGCCCTGCACCACGACCGTGCCCGCGTCCAGATGGGCAAGATTTCCCGCTTCGGCCTGATGGAACTGTCGCGCCAGCGCCTGCGCCCTTCCCTGTCGGAAGGCTCGCACGTGACTTGCCCGCGCTGCTCGGGCACCGGCCATATCCGCGATACCGAATCGTCCGCCCTGCAGGTGCTGCGCATCATCCAGGAAGAGGCGATGAAGGAAAACTCCGCCGCCATCCACGTGCAGGTGCCGGTCGACGTGGCCGCCTTCCTGCTCAACGAGAAGCGCGGCGAAGTGCTGAAGATCGAGACCCGTCACCGCATCACCGTGATCCTGATCCCGAACAAGCACCTGGAAACCCCGCACTACAAGCTGGAACGCATCAAGCACGACGATCCGCGCCTGGAAGACCACGCTGCTTCGTACACCATGGCGGAAGCTGCCGAGACCGACATGTCGTTCTCCAAGCGCCACAAGGAAGAAGCCAAGCCGCGCCAGGAAGCGGTGGTCAAAACCATTACCCCTGAGCAACCAGCGCCGATGGTGGAACCCAAGCCGGAAGCCGCCAAGGCGCCGGCCGCCGCGCCACGCGCTGCCGCTCCTGCCCCTGCCGAAAAGGGCTTCTTTGCCAAGCTGATGTCCTTCTTCACCGGCGGCGACAAGGAAGAACCGGTGCAGCCGAAGGCGCCGGTCATCGTCACCAAGGCGCCGGCCAATGCCGAGCGCGGCGACCGCAAGGACCGCGGCCAGCGCGGCCGTAACCGTGGCGGCAAAGGCGGCCGCGCCGAGCGCGAAGACCGCGAACCAGGTTCCCGTCCGGGTGCCGAGGAAGCCAAGCCGGCGGCGGAAGCCCGCAAGCCGCGCGAACCGCGCCAGCCGCGTGAACCGCGCGAGCCACGTGAAGGCGCCGAGGCCGCTCCGGCCCAGGGCCAGCGCGCTGAACGCGAACCACGCGAGCCGCGTGAACCACGCCAGCCGCGCCAGCCGCGCGAACCACGCGCCGAGAAACCGGTTCCAGCCGATGCAGCCAAAGCCGAGGAATTGGCGCTGGCAGCAACCGGCGTCGGTCCAGTCGGCACCGGCACCGGCGCGCCGGAAACCCCGGTCCTGGTGAAGGCCAATACCGGTCCGGAAGGCGATGAGCATGAAGGCGCGGAAGGTGGCGACGAGCCACGCCGCCGCCGCCGCCGCGGTGGCCGCAACCGTAACCGTCGCGAACGCGAAGGCGCCGAGGGAGTTGAAGGCGCGGAAGGCGCCGAGGCAACGTTCACCGTTGCAGCGGCCGAAGGCGAAGCCGCTGTACCGGCAAGCGTTCCCGTGAGCGCTGCCGTTGAGCCTGCCTCCACCGTGGCTGCCAGCACTGCCGCGGCCGAAGGTGCTGCCGCCGAAGCTGCTGCGACCGCCGCTGTCGAAGCACCTGCCGCTGCCGAGCCAGTCGCCGCTACCCCGGTAGCCGCTGCTCCGGCCCCGGCCGCCGCGCCAGCTCCGGCTACTGCCCCGGCAGCCTCGGCGCCCGCCGCAGCCCCGATCCCTGCCGTGCCTGTCGCAGCCGAACCGGCTGCCGCCGAGCAAACTGCCGCGCCAGCCGCGGCAGCTCCGGCGCAGCCGTCCGACCTGGCACCGGTGCAGCCAGCCGCCGTGGACTTGCCGGTTGCCGCGCCGGCAGCTGCCGCACCTGCGGAACTTGCAGCGCCGGCATCGCCACAAGGTGTGCTGCCGTTCGCCGAGAGCGTGCCTGCCGCCGAACCGGCAACGGCTGAAGAAGTCGCCGCCGAGGTGGTTGAGCCGGCCGCTACCGTCGCCCCAGCCGACGTTGCGCCAGCCGCAGCCCCGGCACCGGCAGCAACGCTGGCGCCAGCTTCTGCCGCCGCGCCGGCACAGGCAGCTGCACCAGCCGCTCCAGCCGTCGCCGCCGCACCTGCCGCTCCAGCAGCAGCCGCGCCAGCGCCAGCCGCTGCACCGGCCAAGGCCTCGGTTGACGTCGACGCCATGCTGGCCGCAGCCGGCCTGTCGATGGCGGTGACCGACCCGGCCAAGGTACGTGCCGCCCAGGAAGCTGCCGCCGCCGCCGCCACTGCCCAGCCGATCCGCGTGCCACGCGAGCGCAAGCCGCAGCCACCGGTCGCCAGCGAACCGCTGGTGCAGGTTGAGACCAAGGTGAATGGCTAATCGCCCAGGCACAGACGAAAAAGGGAAGCCAGGCGCTTCCCTTTTTTACGTCCCATTGCGTGAAGCCTTCCTGTACTGGCTCAAGCTGGGCTTCATCAGTTTCGGCGGCCCCGCCGGCCAGATCGCCTTGATGCACACCGAGCTGGTCGAACGGCGCCGCTGGATTTCCGAACACCGCTTCCTGCATGCCCTGAATTACTGCATGCTGCTGCCAGGCCCCGAAGCCACCCAGCTGGCCATTTATATTGGCTGGCTGATGCACCGCACCCTGGGCGGCATCATTGCCGGGGTACTCTTCGTACTCCCCTCGCTGCTGCTGTTGATTGGCCTCTCGTGGGTTTATATGGCCTACGGCAGCGTCCCCGCCATTGCCGGCATCCTGTACGGCATGAAGCCCGCCGTGGTCGCCATCGTCCTGGCCGCCGCCTGGCGCATCGGCAAACGCACGCTGCGCAACCGGCCTCTGGCCGCCATCGCACTCGCCGCCTTCATTGCCATCAGCGTCCTCAAGCTGCCGTTCCCCGCGCTGGTCGCAACGGCAGCCCTGCTGGGCTGGATCGGCGGCCGCCTGCGCCCGCAACTGTTCGCCCCTGGTGGCAAAAGCCACGCCGCGCATGGCCCGGCCACAACCACGGCCAGCCACGCTCCGGCACTGATCGACGACGACACCCCGACGCCAGTGCACGCCCGGTTCACTTGGGCCGGCCTGGCACGCGTCAGCGCCGCCGGCATCGCCCTGATGGGCGGCGCCTGGCTGCTGCTCGCCTGGCTGTTCGGTGTCCACAAGCCGCTGGCGCAAATGGGCTGGTTCTTCACCAAGGCCGCCCTGATGACCTTCGGCGGCGCCTACGCCGTGCTGCCCTACGTCTACCAGGGCGGCGTCGAACATTTCCAGTGGCTGACCGCCGCCCAGATGGTGGACGGATTGGCGCTGGGCGAGACCACACCCGGGCCCTTGATCATGGTGGTCGCCTTCGTCGGGTTCGTCGGCGCCTGGACGCACGACGTCATTGCCGGGCACCCGTTCCTGGCCGGCGTCGCGGGTGCCGTGGTTGCCGCCTGGTTCACTTTCGTGCCCTCCTTCGTCTTCATCCTGGCCGGCGGCCCGCTGGTCGAATCCACGCGCGGCAATATCCGCATGACCGCCCCGCTGACCGCGATTTCCGCCGCCGTGGTGGGCGTGATTGCCAGCCTGGCACTATTTTTCGGCCTGCACGTGTTTTTCCCGGCCGGCGGCTGGGACTGGGCCGCCATCCTGATCGCGGCCGCAGCCGCCATCGCCCTGATGCGTTACCAACAGGGCACCATCCGCGTATTGCTGGCCTGTGCGATCGCCGGTGTCGTGCTATCGTACCGGGTGTAACCGTACACCCAGCATGACCGAAAAAATCATCCTCCTGAATGATGGCCGCAGCCAGGCGCCGGCCATCCCATCGACGCTCGAGGCGCCAAGCGGCAGCCTGCGGGACCAGTTCGCCCGTCCGTTGCACGACTTGCGCATCTCGATCACCGACCGCTGCAACTTCCGCTGCGTCTACTGCATGCCGAAGGAAGTGTTCGACAAGGACTACAAGTACTTGCCGCACAACGCCCTGCTGACGTTTGAAGAGATCACGCGCATTGCGCGGCTGTTCGTTGAGCATGGCGTCGAGAAAATCCGCCTGACCGGCGGCGAGCCGCTGCTGCGCAAGGACCTGGAACGCCTGGTGGGCATGCTGGCCGGACTGCGCACGGTGCACGGCAAGCCGCTCGACCTGACCCTCACCACCAACGGCTCGCTGCTGGCACGCAAGGCCCAGTCGCTGAAGGATGCCGGCCTGCAGCGCATCACGGTCTCGCTCGACGCGCTCGACGACGCCACCTTCAAGCGCATGAACGACGTCGATTTCGCCGTCGCCGACGTGCTGCACGGGATCGACGTCGCGCACAGCGTCGGCCTTGGCCCGGTCAAGGTCAATATGGTGGTCAAGCGCGGCATGAACGAGCAGGAAATCCTGCCGATGGCGCGCCACTTCAAAGGCACGCCCGCCATCCTGCGCTTCATCGAATTCATGGACGTCGGTTCCTCGAATGGCTGGAATATGCGCGACGTCGTGCCCTCGGCGGAAGTGGTGAAGATGATCGGCGCCGAGATGCCGCTGCAACCGGTCGACCCGAATTACACGGGCGAGACTGCGGAACGCCGGCGCTACGTGGATGGCGGCGGCGAGATCGGCGTGATCTCCAGCGTGACCCAGGCCTTCTGCAAGGATTGCTCGCGCGCCCGCCTGTCGACCGAAGGCAAGCTGTACACCTGCCTGTTCGCCACCCGCGGCCACGACTTGCGCGCCCTGCTGCGCGAAGGGCGCAGCGACGCGGAAATTTCCAGCGCCATCGCGGCGCTGTGGCGCGTGCGCGGCGACCGCTATTCCGAACAGCGCACCATCAATACCGAAGGCTTGGCGCTGGGCGCCGACCGCAAAGTCGAAATGTCATATATCGGGGGCTAAGCTGACGATGGAAAGCATCAGTGCATTGATCCTGGCCGGCGGCCGCGGCACCCGCATGGGACGCGTCGACAAAGGCTTGCAGCCATTCCGCGGCGGCACGCTGGTCTCGCACGTGCTGCAACGGATTGCGCCGCAGGTGGCGAGTGTCACCATCAACGCCAACCGCAATCTTGCTGCCTACGGCGCGCTGGGCGTGGATGTCCTGCAGGACGAGCTTGAAGGCTTCGAAGGTCCACTGGCCGGCCTGCAGACCGGCCTGCGCCATTGCACCACCGACCTGCTGCTGACGGCTCCCTGCGATTCCCCTTTCCTGCCGGCCGACCTGGCGCAGCGCCTGTACGACGCGCTGCATGCGCAAGGCGCCGACCTTGCCGTCGCCGCTACACTGGAAACCGACGAAAGCGGCAACACGCACACGCAACTGCATCCCGTGGCCTGCCTGGTGCACAAGAGCGCCCTGCCCGCGCTGGAAGCCTACCTGCAAACCGGCGCGCGCAAGATGGATGGCTGGTACAAATCGATCAAGGTGGCGGAAGTGCTGTTCAACGATGCCGCCGCCTTCCGCAACATCAATACGCTGACCGAGCTGCAAAAGGAAGAGGAAGCCGCCGCCAACCCCAGCTTGAAGGAGGTGGCCAGTTGCCTGTCCGGCTACGATCCGGATGCGCTGCCGGTGCGCAGCGCCCAACGCATCATCCGCGACTTCATCCAGCCGGTGCGCGGCGTCGAGAAGGTCGCGCTGCGCAGTGCCCTGGACCGGGTGCTGGCAGCCGATGTGATTTCGCCGATCAATGTGCCTGCGCACGACAACTCCGCCATGGATGGTTTTGCCTTTGCGGCGAGCCAGCTCAAACCGGACGCCAATACCACGCTGAAGATCGCCGGCACCGTCTACGCCGGCCGGCCGTCGCCGCTCAAGCCGGGCCCGGGCGAGTGCGTGCGCATCATGACGGGCGGCGTCATGCCCGACGGCTGCGACACCGTGCTGCCGCAGGAACTGGCGGCCGACCTGAGCGACGTCGCCGTGACGATCGCACCGAACACCGTGCGCACCGGCGACAACCGCCGCTTCAAGGGCGAAGACCTGGCCGCCGGCACGCCCGCGCTGCGCCAGGGGAAAATCCTGCGCCCCGCCGACCTGGGCCTGGTGGCCTCGCTCGGCCTGGCCGAAGTGCCGGTACTGCGCCGCCTGCGCGTCGCCTTCTTCTCCACCGGCGACGAACTGCGCTCGATCGGCGAACCGCTGGCCGAAGGCTGCGTCTACGACAGCAACCGCTACACCCTGTTCGGCATGCTGCAACGATTGGGCTGCGACGTCGTCGACATGGGCATCGTCAAGGATGATGCGGCATCGCTCGAAGAGGCGCTGCGCACGGCAGCCGAATGCGCCGACGCCATCATCACTTCCGGCGGCGTATCCGTCGGCGCGGCCGACTACACCAAACAAGTCATGGCCGCGCTGGGCGACGTGCACTTCTGGAAGATCGGCATGCGGCCCGGCCGCCCGATGGCATTTGGCCGCATCCGCTCCAACGGCCGCAGTGCCTACCTGTTCGGCTTGCCGGGCAACCCGGTCGCCGTGATGGTGACCTTCTACTTCTTCGCCCGCCACGCCCTGCTGCGCATGATGGGCGCCGACGCGCCGCAGGACCAGCTGCTGCGCGTGCGCTCCGCGCAAGCGATCCGCAAAAAGCCCGGCCGCACCGAATACCAGCGCGGCATTCTCTCCACCACGCTGGAAGGCACGCGCGAAGTACGCATCACCGGCTCGCAAGGCTCCGGCATCCTGCGCTCGATGTCGGAAGCGAACTGCATGGTGGTGCTGCACGACGAGCAAGGCAATGTCGCCGAGGGCGACATGGTCGACGTGATCGTCTTCGACGGCCTGGTTTAGGGGACCAGCAATGCCTGGATCTCAGGTTTCCCGTAGTTGTCGCGGGTGACCATGACCGCGTCAGTCAGGATGGTCCGGTCTTTGATGGCAGCGCCCCGCGCAGCTGCCAGCGCCGCCTTCATCGAGAGATAACCCATCTCGCGCGGATCCTGCACCACCAAGCCGTTGATTTCCTGCTTCTTCAATCCGTCCAACAGAAAATCGCTCGTATCGAAGCCGACAAATTTACGCTTCCCTGCGAGGCCCGCTTGCCGCAACGCCCGCAGCACGCCATCGCTGGCCGATTCATTGACGGCGAAAATGCCGTCGAGATCCGGGTGCTTCTCCAGCAATTGCCCTGCACTGCGTGCCGCCTTGCCACGCGTGCCGCCGCCATACTCGTCCGCCACAATGCTGATGCGCGGCGCGTTCTTCTTCATATAGTCGATAAAGCCCTCCGCCCGCTCTTCTGTCGATCCGCTGCCCGCGAGAGTGCGCAATATCGCCACCGTGCCTTGTCGATTCAGCAGGCCGGCCAGGCGGTCAGCCGCCAGCCTGCCTGCCGCAACATTGTCGGTCGTGATGAAATTGGTGTGCGCCTTACCGTCCAATGAAGAATCGACCGCCACCACTTTGATCCCCAGCGCCGCGGCCTGCTCGACTGAAGGGACCAGGCGGCTGCGATCTGTCGCGGCGATAATGATGGCGTCCACGCCCGGTTTGGAATAGATGCGGAGGATCTCGATCTGCGACTCCACGTCGTCATTGTGCGCCGGGCCGCGCCAGGTGAGCTGGACATGCCCGTCTTCCCGCATGGCGCGCTCGACGCCCTGCCGCATGAAAGTCCAGAATTCCTGGTCCCTCGCCTTGGGAATGAAGACGATATCCAGATCCTTGGCCAATACCGGGCATACCGCCAGAGCGAGGTAACTCAGCAGTAGCGCGATCCACTTTTTCATCATGGCGCTATATTACCGCTCCCAGCCCGCGCACCAGCCGATATTGTCAGCAGCAATGCCAGCGCGAGGCGGGCGGCTCAGACAGGACCGTCGTCTGCGTCGGTGCTGTCGGCCGCGCCCAGCATGAGCAAGGCTTCCTCGGATGGAAGCGCCTCGACGGATTTCAATTTGCGGGCCATCTGGCGGCTGCGCGTTTCGGCGTTTTCGATATTGCGGGCGGCGCGCTCCAGCGTGGTTTTGGTGGCGGCGAGGACGTCGCCGAACTTGGCGAACTCGGTCTTCACCGCGCCCAGCACTTGCCACACTTCCGACGAGCGCTTTTCCAGCGCCAGCGTGCGGAAGCCCATCTGCAGGCTGTTCAGCAGCGCCGTCAGCGTGGAAGGGCCGGCGATGCTGACGCGGTTCACGCGCTGTAATTCATCGGCCAGGCCGGGACGGCGCATCACTTCCGCGTACAGGCCTTCGGTCGGCAGGAACAGGATGGCGAAGTCGGTGGTCAGCGGCGGGGAGACGTATTTCTCGGCGATGGTCTTGGCCTCGCCGCGCACGGCGCGTTCCAGCTCGCGGCCGGCGGCGGCCACGGCGTCGGCGTCGGCGCGGTCGGCCGCTTCCAGCAGGCGCTCGTATTGCTCTTTCGGGAACTTGGCGTCGATCGGCATCCAGACGGGCGCCCCGCCCTCTTTCTGGCCCGGCAGCTTCAAGGCGAATTCGACGCGGGCATTCGTGCCGGGAATGGTTTCGACGTTCTTGGCGTATTGCTCCGGCGTGAGGATTTGTTCGAGCAGCATTTCCAGCTGCACTTCGCCCCAGGTGCCGCGCGTTTTCACGTTGGTCAGCACGCGTTTCAGGTCGCCCACGCCCAGCGCCAGCTGCTGCATCTCGCCCAGGCCCTGGTGCACGCGCTCCAGGCGCTCGGAAACCTGCTTGAACGATTCGCTCAAGCGCGTTTCCAGCGTTTCGTGCAGCTTCTCGTCGACCGTCTTGCGCATCTCTTCAAGACGGGCGCCGTTATCGGCCTGCAGCTCGCGCATCTTGGTTTCCAGCGCCACCCGCACTTCCAGCAGGCGGCGCGTGTTCGATTCGGTCAGCACTTCGATCTGGCGCCGCATGGTCTCCAGCTGCTGCACCGTGGCGCCGTGCGATTGCGCCAGGATATTGCCGATTTCCTGGCGCTGGGCCTGGGCGGTGGCCTGCAGCTGCAGGCGCACTTCGCGCTCGACCCGGTCGAGCTGGTCGGCGACGCCGCCGCCGCGGCTGCGCAGCAGGCTGACAATTTGCAGGACGACGATGACGGCGGCCAGCGCCAGCAGGATGGCCAGTTCCATCAATCGGCCTTGTTCCGCATCCAGTCGGCGGTCTGGTAGAACGATTCCATCAGGCGCAGGCGCAAATCCTCGGCGATGCCGACATCCTGCATGGCCCAGGCCATGCAGCGCAGCCATTGGTCGCGTTCACTGGTGCCGACCGGGAACGGCAGGTGGCGGGCGCGCAGGCGCGGATGGCCGAACCGCTCGATGAACAGGTCCGGACCGCCCATCCAGCCACTGAGGAACCAGAACAGCTTGTCGCGCGAACCCTCGGTGCTGGGCGGGTGCAAGGCGCGGATGCCGGCAAACTCCGGCTCTAGTTCCATCAAGTCGTAAAAACGGTCAACCATTTCGCGCAGCTTGGTTTCGCCGCCGATGACCTCGTAAAGGGTGCGTGCTTCATCATTCATGACCAAATGATAGCGCATCGACGTATTGATGTGGATCAAGCTTCGTGTTGATTCTTCGCAAAATCCAGGCGCGAAGCGCCATCATGGCCGGATGACACCAAGCCTCATCCGCTCCATGCTGCGCGCCCGCAGCGCCGAGGAAATCGCCGACCTGCGCCTGGTCGCCTTGAGCTGGCTCGGCATCATCTGCTTTCCCCTGTATTACGTCATCTTTGCCTGGCTGGTACCGCAACCTTACGAAAGCCTGCCGTTGCGGCTGACCGGCCTGGCCCTGGCGCTGGGTGGAATGTTGGCGCGCCACCTGCCGCCCAGCCTGCGCGAGCGCTACACCCAGTTGCTGGTGACGTATGAGCTGCCCTTCTTCTGCACCTTCATGTTCCTGATGAACCGCGCCAATGCAACCTGGTCGCAAGTCATGCTGGTGATGCTGGTCGCCTTGTTCCATTTCGATTTCCGCACGGCCTTGCGGGTTGGCGCCGTCGGCATTGCCGCCGCCGTGCTGCTGGCGGGCGCGGTGGGCGCCGGCGATGTGCTGCTCACTGCCCCGGTGCTCGAACTGCTGCCGGTGCAATTGTTCCTGGTGGGCTGGATGTGGGTGTTCTCGCAAAGCCGCAAGGCACTGGAAGAGGAAAAGCTCGATGGCCTGGGCGAGGGCCTGGGCGCGGTCGCGCACGAAATGCGTACCCCGCTGGCCAGCCTGGATGCCAATGTGCGGGGCTTGTCGCGCATGCAGCAACGCGCCGGACGCGAGGATCCCGTGATGCGCCAGGCACTGGGTCGCATGCAGTATGAAGTGCGCCATATGAACCACATGATCGACCTGTTCCTGCTGAGCGCCCAGGCCGTGCGGCAAAAGCTCGACCCGCATGAAACCGTGTCCATGCTCGATACGGTGGAATCGGCGCTGCGCCGCTACCCCTTCGCGGGCGAGACCCAGCGCCAGCTGGTGGCGCTGCAGGTGCGCCGCGATTTTCGTTTCGGGGGACAGCATGAGCTGGCCATCATGCTGCTGCTGAACCTCCTGCGCAATGCCATGCAGGCCGTGCAGCGCGCCGGCAAGGGCCGGGTGCGGATCGTCATCGATGGCGCCCGGCCGGTGCCGCGCGTGCTGGTGATCGATACCGGCTGTGGTATTGCACCGCACCATTTGCCGCTGATTTTCCAGCGCTTCTTCGCTTATCCGGAGCATAATGGCGCCGGCATCGGCCTGGCGCTGTGCCGCCAGGTGATGCAGGCGTGGGATGCGCGACTGCATTGTGTCTCCCGCGAGCACGCATATGCTATCTTTGTGCTTGAATTTCCCTTACAAGCCAGCCGTTGAACATGAAACTGCCAGTTTACGCCCACCCAACCATGACCGTCCTGGTGGACGACAGCGATACCTTCCTGCACAGCCTGGTCTTCCAGCTCGACCCGATGCAGGCCAGCGTGTGCTTCCACGATCCGCTGCAGGCGCTGGAATGGTTCAAGGCGAACGCCCGCAGCAGCGAATTGCCGCTGCAGGTGGACTTCGACAACCCGAACCAGTCGGCCGAGCAGCGCAATGTCGCGGTGGACCTGGAACGCATCTACCGCATCTGCGCCCAGCGCCAGCGCTTTTCCATCCCGTCCGTGCTGGTGATCGATTATTCGATGCCGCAGATGAACGGGGTGGCGTTCTGCCAGGCGATCCAGCACCTGCCGTGCAAGAAGATCCTGTTTACCGGCCAGGCCGACGAAAAGATCGCGGTCGATGCCTTCAACCGCGGCCTGATCGACCGCTACATCAAGAAAAGCGCCGACGACGCGCTGGACCGGCTGGAGGAGGAAGTGGCGGCGCTGCAGAAAGCCTATTTCCAGGAGCAGTCGGAAACCCTGCTCGACATGCTGGTGCTGCACGAGTTCAGCTTCCTGCGTTGCAGCGCGCTGGCGCGCGTGGTGCAGCAGCTGTACCAGGAGCACGGCTTCGTCGAACACTATCCGTTCCCGAGCCCGAGCGGCATCCTGTTCTTCAAGGCCGACGGCTCGGCCCAGCTGATGGTGGTCGAGACCGCGCGCGGCTACGAATCGCAGGTGGAGATGGCGCGCGACGGCCGGGCGCCGCAAGCGCTGCTGGAAGCGCTGGAAGAAAAGCGCATGCTGCCGTTCTTCCCGCCGGATGGCATGTATTCCGATGAAGTCGGCCAGCAATGGTACCGCTACTGCAAGGCGCCGCAAATCTGCCAGGGGCTGGAGACCTATTACTGGGCCCTGTTCGAGGTGGACCCGTCGCTGCTCGACATCCAGCCCACCCCATACGCCGAATTCCTGCGCCAGCACACCCCGCCGCTGGCAGCTTGAAAGTCGGGGTCAG
>CAMLRG010000092.1 GCA_946482335.1 uncultured Duganella sp.
CGGGCGTGGCCCAGCTCAAAGTGCCGCTGGTGGCCGAAGTGGGCGTCGGCTGCAATTGGGAAGAGGCGCACTGAAACCGGTAAACCGGGGTCAGACCCGGAGGGTCAGACCCCCGAAGGGGTCAGGCCCTGAGGGCCTGACCCCGGTTTGCCGGTTTACCGGTTCTAAAAAAAGCCAAAATTTGTCAGCCCCTGACAATTTTTGGCAACCCCCACCGACAAACCTTGTCAACCCGAAGAAGGAGGAGCCCCCGCATGAACGATTTGCACAGCGACGCCCTGGCCCTGATCGGCCAGCGCGAAGGCGTCGACCGCCGCGACTTCATCAAAGCCGCCCTGGGCACCGGATTCGCCGCCGCCGCGCTGCCGGTGCAGGCGCAAACGGTGATCAGCACCGACACGGTCGGCCTGAGCGCCGGCACCATCCACCTCAAGGTCGATGGCCAGACCGTCCCCGTCTACCGCGCCCAGCCCGAAGGCAAGACCGGCTTGCCGGTCATTCTTGTCATCTCTGAAATCTTCGGCGTGCACCAGCACATTGCCGACGTCGCGCGCCGCTTCGCCAAAGCCGGCTACCTGGCCCTGGCGCCCGACCTGTTCGTGCGCCAGGGCGACGCCAGCCGCGAGCAGGCGATCGCCGACCTGATGGCCAACATCATCCGCAAGACCCCCGACGCGCAAGTGATGGCCGACCTCGATGCGGTGGTGGAGTGGGCGCGCACTTACGGCGCCGACACCACGCGCCTGGGCATCACCGGCTTTTGCTATGGCGGCCGCATCACCTGGCTGTACAGCCACCACAACCCGCGCGTGAAGGCCGGCGTGGCCTGGTACGGCCGCCTGGCCGGCGAACGCACGCCGGCCTGGCCCAAGCTGCCGGTCGACATCGCCCCGACCCTGACCACCCCGGTCCTGGGCCTGTACGGCGGCAAGGACCAGGGCATCCCGCTCGACACGGTGGAGCAGATGCGCGCCGCCCTGGCGCAGGGCGCCAGCCGGTCGCAGATCCAGGTCTATCCCGACGCGCCGCACGGCTTCTACGCCGATTACCGCCCCGGCTACCGCCCGGAAGAGGCGCGCGATGCCTGGCAGCGCGCCCTGGCCTGGTTCAAGGCCCACGGCGTGGCCTGAGCGGCCAAGGCAAATTAGCAAGATTTGCAGCCGGGCGGTAAAATGCCCGGTTTGCAGCCAAAGGAAGCACCATCGATCCCGTCCTGACCTCCATCCTGCTGGCCACCACGATTGCCGGCGTTGCCAGTATTACGGCAGCGGCGGTGTTTTCGTTCGCCCTGCTGTCGAAGGTGGTGGAAAAGATGGTCAGCCTGTCGGTCGGCATCATGCTGTCGACCTCCCTGCTGCACGCGCTGCCCGAAGCGTTCGAGTCCGGCACCGACCCGCGCCACCTGTTCGGCACCCTGCTGGCCGGCCTGCTGGCCTTCTTCCTGCTCGAAAAACTGGCCATCCTGCGCCATTCCCACCACCACGAGCATGACGGCCACCACCATCACCATGGCCACGACCGCCAGGAAGCGGGCCGCGCCGGCTGGATGATCCTGCTGGGCGACGGCATGCACAATTTCACGGACGGCATCCTGATCGCCGCCGCTTTCCTGGCCAACCCGCAACTGGGCATCGTGACCGGCGTGGCCATCATCGCCCACGAAATCCCGCAGGAAATCGGCGACTTCATCGTGCTGCTGAATGCCGGCTTCAGCCGCAAACGGGCCTACGTCTACAATCTCCTGTGCAGCCTGTTGTCGGTGGCGGGCGGCTTGCTCGGGTATTACACGCTGGACCAGGCGTCCAACCTGATCCCTTACGTGCTGGTGTTCGCCTCGTCCGGCTTCATTTACATTGCCGTCAGCGACTTGATGCCGCAAATGCAACGCCGCGCCACCATGCGCGAAACCATCCCGCAAGTGCTCTTGATCGCACTGGGCGTGGCCATTGTCCTGGGGCTGACCGCCAGCGCGCACGCGACGCATTAATCAGTTTCCGTCTGGCATCCTTTTTGCTACGCTGTGGGGGATAGGAGACTCTTATGCTCGACACCGTGACCGAACCCCATTCCGCCGACTCCCTGATGGCCGCCTTCCAGCGCGGCGCCGGCGTGCAACCGAACTGGCAGATGACGCCGGAATTCATGGAAATGCTGGGCAAGCTGGTCGCCACCTCGATCGGCGGCGCGCACCGCCTGCTCGAAGCGCGCGCCGAACTCAAGCGCGACATCCACGCCGATGCCACCGTGGTGGTGGTGCGCAACAACAATCCGCTGAAATTCCTGCCCGACAGCCAGTCCGCGCTGACCCAGATGCTGCGCAAGAAGATGCCCGGTTTCATGGGGCCGGTGGAAGCGCTGGACGATGCCTTCGCCGACCTGGCGGCCCACCAGCAATGCGTGATGGCCGGCATGGAAGGCGCCGTGGCCGCCGCGCTGGCGCGTCTCGCGCCCGAGGCACTGGAAGCCCGGCAAGGGCGCAGCCTGTTCCGCAAGGCTGCCCTGTGGGACCGCTATTGCGCCGAACACGCGGCGCTGGCCGGGGCGGCGGCGGCCGACTTCCACGGCGCGCTGGGCGAGGCCTTCCTTGGCGCCTACGAGCGCAAGCTGGACGAAATGGAATAAAGGAGCCGACCATGGCCGATATGCCGCAGCGCCTTGTATTGAATGTCGCAGAAGTGTCCGCCGTCGGCGGACGCAGCTCCAACCAGGATGCCATTGGCCGCGCCGAGCGCGGCGAGCTGGCGTGTTTCGTCGTCTCGGACGGCGCCGGCGGCCACGAGGGCGGGGAAGTGGCCGCCCAGACCGTGGTGCGGTCGGTGCTGTCCACCTTCGGCGAGCGCGCCGCCTTCAGCGCCGACGCCACGCCGGCCATGGTGGCCGAAGCGGCCATCGCCGTGGCGCGCAGCAAGCGCCAGCGCCCCGCGCTGCAGGGCATGAGCGCCACCGTGGCGCTGGCACTGGTCGACCGCGCCGGCGCGCAAGCCACCTGGGCCCATATGGGCGACACCCGCATCTACCTGTTCCGCGCCGGCCGCCTGCTGCAAGCCACGCGCGACCACAGCATGGTGCAGCAGATGATCGACGCCGGCCTGGCGGCCGGGGCCGACCCGCGCAGCCATCCCAAGCGCAACGTGCTGTACGCGGCGATCGGCACCGACAATGAAGTGCAGCCCTCGGTGCAGCCGCCGCTGGCGCTGTGCCCGGGCGATGCGCTCCTGATCTGCACCGACGGCCTGTGGGAATGGGTGGCCGAGCCGCAGATGGAACTGCTGCTGGCCAAGGCGGACAATGCGCAGCAGTGGCTGTCGGCGCTGTGCGCCCTGGCCGAAGAGCGGGCGGGCTTGCTGCACAAGGCGCGCGACAACTTCAGCGCGCAAGCCATCTTTATCGGGGAGGCACCATGAACAAGGCGGTGGAACTGCCCAACAGCCTGCCGATCGGCACCCGGCTGGCCGAATTCGAAATCCGCCAGGTGATCGGGGAGGGCGGCTTCGGCATCGTCTACCTCGCCTTCGACCATTCGCTGCAGCGCACGGTGGCGATCAAGGAATACATGCCGGCGGCGCTGGCGTCACGCGCCAGCGACCATACGGTGTCGGTGCGTTCGCGGCGCCATGCCGAAGCCTTCGGCGCCGGCTTGCGCAGCTTCATCAACGAGGCGCGCCTGTTGGCGCAGTTCGACCACCCGGCCCTGGTCAAGGTCTACCGTTTCTGGGAATTGCACGGCACGGCCTACATGGCCATGCGCTATTACGAAGGACGCACCTTCAAGTCAGTGGTGGCCGACCATCCGGAGCTGGTCAGCGAAGCCTGGCTGAAGGGCTTGCTGCAACCGGTGCTGGGCGCGCTCGATGCGCTGTACGCGGCCAATATCCTGCACCGCGACGTGTCGCCGGAAAACATCATGATCCAGCCCGATGGCCGGCCGGTGCTGCTGGACTTCGGCGCCGCGCGCCAGATCGTGCAGGACATGGCGCAATCGCTGACCGTGATCCTGAAGCCGGGCTTCGCCCCGGTCGAGCAGTATGCCGACGACGAATCGATGCGGCAGGGCCCCTGGACCGACATCTATTCCCTGTCGGCCGTGATGTACGCCGCCATCACCGGCAAGGCGCCGCCGGCGGCGGTGGCGCGCATGCTGAACGACCCGATCGAGCCGCTGGCCATCAGCGGCCGTGAAGGCTACAGCAGCCAGTTCCTGGAAGCGATCGACCGCGGCATGGCGGTGCGGCCGGAAATCCGGCCGCAATCGATCGCGGAATTTGCCGCGCTGCTCGGCATCGATGGGACGCACGATGCGGCGGCCGTTGCCGCCGCGGTGGCGGGCAAGGCGGCGCGCGCCCCGGCTGCCGCCGCGCACGGCGCATCGGCGCCGCCCGCTGCCAATGCCGCCAGCGCCGCCAGCGCCGCCAACCGGACCACGCCGGCCGCCCGCGAGACGCGCGCCGGCGGCGCAGCTGCCGCCCCGCAGGGCGGCGCGGGCCGCGACAAGCCGGCCGCAGCGTCGCCATCCCAGGCCGGCGGCAAGGCTGGCCAGGCCGCCGCCAAAGCACCGCCATCGAAAGCCATGATCGCCGCCGGCGTCGCCGCGCTGGTGCTGGTGGTGGGCGGCATCGCCTGGTTGGCCGACGGCAGTCCGGTCGCCCCGGCTGCCAGCCCAAGCGCCGGCGCCGCAGGCCAGCCGTCCGCCATCGAGGCACCAGCCGCTGGGGAGACCCCGGCGGCTACCCCGGCGCAGCCGCCGGCGGCAGCCAGCGCCGCAGCCGGCGCTGCCTCCCCGGCCGCCGCGGCGCCTGGCGCCGCGCAGGACGCCGCCACGGCCGCGCCGGCCGCCGCGCCCGCCAGCGGCAGCGTCACCATTGCCGTCCAGCCCTGGGCTACAATCTATGTCGACGGCGTCGAGAAAGGCATCACGCCGCCCCTGAAGAAATTGACGCTGCCGACCGGCGTGCATGAAGTACGCCTGGAGAACCCCAACTTCCCGCCGCACGTGCAGAAAATCACGGTGGACGGCAGGAAGGCGGTCACCCTTAAACACGACTTTGGCAAATGAAGAAAGCGCTATTCCTTACCGCCGCGCTGGCCTTGGCGGGCTGCGAATCGACCGGGCCGCTGCAGCAGCCGACGCCGGCCGCTACCGCTGCCACGCCGGCGGCACCGGCCGCGGCCAAGCCGGCCGTCTCCAGCGCGCCGCCGGCGCCGCCTGAACTGCCGCCGGCACGCAAGGCCCTGAATGAAGGTATCGAGCTCTACAAGGCCGGCAATTTCAATGGCGCCATCAAGCAGCTCACCACCGCACCGGACCTGCGGCAAGCCGACACCGCCCTGCAGCTGGAAGCGCTCAAGTATGCCGCCTTCAGCTATTGCGTGACCAGGCGCGTCACCCTGTGCCGCCAGCAGTTCGCCAAAGCCTTCAAGCTCGACAAGTCTTTCGACTTGAGCCCGGGCGAAAAAGGGCATCCGTTGTGGACGCCGTCCTTCGAACGGGCGCGTAAGGAAGCCGGCAAGAAATAAGGATCAGTGCACGACGTGCAGGGCTGGAGTGTGGCGCAGCAAGTTCACGATTTCATCATCCTGGAAGCCGTTTTGCTTGAGGAAGATCCAGGCGTGGATGCTGCCCGCCTCCACGTCGATGCGCATGGCAATCTGGACGATATCCTGCGACGTGGATTCGGCGGCCGCCAGTTCTGTTCTGGTTTTCATAATGTTGACCTCGCCACATAGCCCGTTATCCCTGACGGGCTGTCAAACCTATAGTCACACGTTCGCCGTCAAATTTCCAATAGAAAGCAGCCTCGTGCGGCAAGGGCGCCACGTTGTAATACACTTGTCACAATGTTTTCTTAGGCTGGCATCATGATCTGGATAACGTTGAACAAGTGGTACGCACAGCGCATCATGCAGCGCTCCCGGCACGGCGCGGCACTCAAGGACTTGCCGCCCAACCTTTATGATTACTGGAAAAGCAGCGCCCGCAACGAATACCACGGCATCCCGACGGATGCCGTTTTTTTTGCCCGCGCCGCGCTCGGCCTGCTCGACTTCTTCGCTTGCGCCGCGCAAGGCGGCGGGCCATGCGCCTTGCCCTCCAAGGCGGCCGATTCAGTCTGGCACGCCTGGCTGCGCCTGTCGCCGCTCAAGCTCGAAGCGTTTTGCCGCAAGCATTTTGGCCGCGTGGTGCCGCATGTGGAAGGCGCCGCCATGGGCGGCAAGCTGGACGATGCCCTGGCGGTGTGCCTGGTGCGGGCGCGGCGGGCGGAAGGCTTGCGGCCGGAAGGGCCGCGCCTCCCGGCATTATTCCTGCTCGATAAGAAGCTGCGGATGCCGTTCGGCTACGGCTACGCCGTGCAGCGCGGCCAGCCCGGTTACAGCCAGCTCGACGCGCGCGGCCGCTGCGACCCCACGCTTGCCTGTCCAGCGCAACTGGCGGCGGCCGGCCTCCTGGGTGCCGGCCTGATCACGGCCGACGCATTCGCGGCATTCGAGGAGCGCGCCCGCCAGCAGGGCGCGGCGGGCACGGGCGGCAGCAGTTGCGGTTCCGGCTGCGGCAGTTCGCTCGACTGCAGCAGTTCTTCCAGCGGCGATGGCGGCAGCAGCTGCGGCAGCAGCTGTGGCGGCGGCGGCGACTGACGTGCCGGCCCGCCGGATGGGCGTCCCGTCAGGCGGGGCCGGTGGCGACCGGGCGGGTGGGGGCGGCGCACCATTCGGACCAGGAGCCCGGGTAGAGTGCGGCGCCGCCCAGGCCGGCAATTTCCAATGCCAGCAGGTTGTGGCAGGCGGTGACGCCGGAGCCGCACTGCATGATGGCCTGTTCCGGTGCGCCGACCACGGCGGCCAGCTCCTGCCGGAGCACGGTGGCATCCTTGAAGCGGCCGTCGGCCTGCAGGTTGTCCTTGAAGAAGCGGTTGCGGGCGCCGGGAATGTGGCCGCCGACCGGATCGATGGTTTCGTTCTCGCCGCGGAAACGGTCGTTGGCGCGTGCATCGACCACCTGGTAGCGCGCGCTCGCCAGGTTCTCGACCACCTCCGCCAGCGACACCGTGCGCACCATGGGCTGCCGGTCGTGCAGGTTGCCCAGCGGGCGGGAGGCCGGCGCCGTCACCAGCGGCAAGCCGGCCGCGCTCCACGCCGCCAGGCCGCCGTCGAGCACCGCCACCGCGCCATGGCCGACCCAGCGCAGCAGCCACCACAGGCGCGCCGCGTACATGCCGCCGTGGGCGTCGTAGGCGACCACTTGCGAGTCTTCGTTGATGCCCCAGCCGCGCAAGGTTTCCACCAGCGATGCGCGGTCGGGCAGTGGGTGGCGCCCGCGGAACACGCCGTCCGCGCCGACCTTGGCGCCCGACAGGTCGGTATCGATATTGGCGAATTGCGCACCCGCGATATGCCCTTCGGCGAAGGCGTTGCGGCCGAAGTCGGGGTTCATCAAGTCGTGGCGGCAATCAAGGATGACCCATTGCGGATCGTCCAGGTGCTGCGCAAGGGTGGTGGCGTCGATCAGGGTGGTGAACATGCGTGGTCCTTATACTTCGCTGGCAATCGGGTCGGTCTGGGAAATGGCTTTGCCACGTTCCGTGCTGCGCGTATTGTAGAACGTCGCGGCCACACCTGACAGCACGATGATCGCCATGCCCACCCAGCTGAGCCAGTCAAAGCTGTCGGCAAACAGCAGGACGCCCCAGATGCTGGAAAACACGATCCCGGAATACTGCAGGTTGGCCACCACCAGGGTCTTGCCGACCCGGTAGGCGCGCGTCATCGCCACCTGGGCGGCGGTGGCGAAGACGCCGATACCCAGCAGGAGCAGGATGCCGCCCGGCGTATCCAGCGGCGTCCAGTTCCAGCCGGAGCCTGCGACGTGGCCGCCGAAGCCGGCCAGCAAATTCATGCCCGCGAAATAGAACACCACGCGGTTTTCCGGCTCGCCCGCCAAGCCCAGTTTGCGCACCTGCATGTACGCCATCGCGGTCAGCACGGAGGAGCCGATCGCCACCAGCGCCGGCATCAGTTGGTTGGCGTGGAAGGCCGGCTGCAGCAGGCAGGTCACGCCGACGAAGCTGAACGCCACGGCCAGGATCAGCGGCCACTCGACATGGTTCTTGCGGTGCCACCAGCCGTGCGCGAACAGCCAGACCGCGATCCAGATCGGCGACAGGTAATTGAGGGTCATGGCCGTGGCCAGGGGCAGGGCGGCAATGGTGTAATACCACAGCCAGAGCGAGGCCACGCCGACCACGCAGCGCCACAGGTGCGCCAGCGGCATGGTGGTCTTGAACGAACCACCCTGCAGGCGGATCATGGAGCCGAGGATCACGATACCGATGATCCCGCGGTACATCACAATCTCTGAAGTGCTATAGAGATCCGACGCCAGTTTCACGCACACCCCCATGGCGGCGAACAGGAAACTGGCCAGTAGCATCCAGAGTGATTGCATCAGATGTCCAGTTTGCTCCGGTACCATTCATGGAAGTGCTGCATGCCGTCTTCCATTGGTGACTGATAAGGCCCCGCGTCGTTTTCGCCGCGTTCCAGCAGGATCTTGCGGCCGGCATCCATGCGCAGGCCGATCTCGTCGTCCTCGACGCAGGTTTCCATGTAGGCAGCGCGTTCGGCCTCGATGAATTCGCGCTCGAACAGCACGATTTCTTCGGGATAGTAGAACTCCACCACGTTCTTGGTGCGGTTCGGGCCCTCCGGCCACAGGGTCGATACCACCAGCACGTGCGGGTACCACTCGACCATGATGTTGGGGTAGAGGGTGAGCCAGATGGCGCCGTGTTTGGGCGGCTCGCCATTGCGGAACTTGAGCAGCTGCTCGTGCCATTTCTGGTAAGTGTCCGAGCCCGACTTCTTCAGGCCGCGGTTCACGCCCACGGTCTGCACGCTGTAGTCGGCGCCGAATTCCCAGCGCAAGTCGTCGCAGGTGACGAAGCTGCCCAGGCCCGGATGGAAGGGCTCGACGTGGTAATCCTCCAGGTAGACCTCGATGAAGGTCTTCCAGTTGTAGTCGCAGTGGTGCACTTCCACGTGGTCGAGCATGAAGCCGGTGAAATCCAGGTCCCTGGTGACGGACAGGTTCTTCAGTTTCTCCATCACGTTGTAGCCGTTTTGCTCGAACAGCAGGCCGTTCCAGCTTTGCAGCGGGGCCTTGGGCAGGTTCAGGCAAGGGGTGTCCGGGAAGTGCGGCGCGCCAATCAGCTCGCCCTTCAGGTCATAAGTCCAGCGGTGCAGCGGGCAGACGATATTGTCGGCATTGCCGCGGCCATTGAACATCAGCGCCTGGCGGTGGCGGCATACATTGGACAGGACTTCAATACCGTTCGCATTGCGCACCAGCATGCGGCCTTCATTTTCAGCCGCCAGCGTGGCAAAGTCGCCAATATTCGGCACCATCAACTCGTGGCCGACGTACCGCGGGCCTTTCTTGAACAATTCCTGCATTTCACGCTGCAGCAGCGTTTCGTCAAAATAGACGTTGACCGGAAGTTGCGCGTTCGAACGCGCCAGCTTGGCGTGGCTACCCAGATCGGACATCCAAACCCCCCTTAATTAAAATCAAACCAAGAAGAGAAAGATCCGCAAAGACCTGAATTCAGAGAATAAAAACGGTATTTCGGACAGAACCGGAGATTATAGCGCGAAACAGGCTATCTTCGCTGAACTTTCTTGGGCCGCGCCGCGGGCGGCCGGTATGGCTGGAATTGCAACGTTGCTTCCGCTTTAGAGCCGGCTTTTTAGACCGGAGGGAAGAGTTTGTTCTAAAATAGCGGGCTACACTAAAGTTATATGCCATGTCCAAGAAAATGAATGCGCCCGCCACCTTTGAGGAAGCGATGGCCGAACTGGCCCAGCTGGTGACCCAGATGGAAGCCGGCCAGCTGCCGCTGGAAGCCTCCGTCGCGGCCTATGCCCGCGGTTCGGAACTGGTGAAATTCTGCGCCGGACAGCTCGACAAGGTCGAAGCCCAGGTCAAGGTGCTGGAAGGCGAAATGCTCAAGCCCTTCGCCGAAGGCGAGGAGGCGGCCCAATGACCGCATCGTTCCAGGACTGGATGAAGACCATCCAGGCCGGCATGGAGCAGGACCTGTCCGCTTACCTGCCGGCCGCCGACATCGTTCCCACCAAGCTGCACGAAGCCATGCGCTATGCGGTACTTGGCGGCGGCAAGCGCGTGCGCCCGCTGCTGGTGTACGCCGCCGGCGCGCTGTCCGGCGCCGATGCGCAAGTGCTGAGCCGTGCCGCCGCCGCGCTGGAAATGATCCATGCCTATTCGCTGGTGCACGACGACATGCCCTGTATGGACGACGACGCGCTGCGCCGCGGCAAGCCGACCGTGCACGTGGCTTACGATGAAGCGACCGCGCTGCTGGTGGGCGATGCGTTGCAGGCGCAAGCGTTCAGTGTGCTGGCCCATGCGGACGGCGTGCCGCCGGCGCGCCTGGTGGGCATGCTGCACCTGCTGGCCGATGCCGCCGGTTCGGCCGGCATGTGCGGCGGCCAGGCCATCGACCTCGATAGCGTGGGCCTGAGCCTGACGTTGGAACAGCTCGAACGCATGCACCAGCTGAAAACCGGCGCCCTGCTGCGCGCTTCGGTGGTGCTGGGCGCGCTGGCGGGCAAGGAGCTGGCGGACGCCGAACTGGCGGCGCTGCACGCATACGCGCGCGCCATCGGCCTGGCTTTCCAGGTGGTGGACGACGTGCTCGACGCCACGGCCGATTCGGCCACCCTGGGCAAGACGGCCGGCAAGGATGCGGCCGACAACAAGCCGACCTATGTGTCGATCCTGGGCCTGGAACCGTCGATCGCCCTGGCGGAAAAATTGCGGCAGGATGCGCACGCTGCGCTGGCGCCGTTCGGAGAACAAGCTCTGCGCCTGCGTGAACTCGCAGACCTGATCGTGCAGAGGAAGGCATAAAACGTGAAACTGCTTGACACCATCAACAATCCTGCGGACTTGCGCAAGCTGCCGCGCCACCAGCTGACGCCACTGGCCGAGGAACTGCGCAGCTTCCTGCTCGATTCCGTGTCGAAGACCGGCGGCCACCTGTCGTCCAACCTGGGCACGGTGGAATTGACCGTCGCGCTGCACTATGTGTTCAATACGCCGCAGGACCGCATCGTGTGGGACGTCGGCCACCAGACCTATTCGCACAAGATCCTGACCGGCCGCCGCGAGCAATTCCATACGCTGCGCCAGCTGAACGGCATTTCCGGTTTCCCGCGCCGCGTCGAGTCCGAGTACGACACCTTCGGCACCGCCCACTCCTCGACCTCGATTTCGGCCGCGCTGGGCATGGCCCTGGGCGCCAAGATCAAGGGCGAGCACCGCCACTCGATCGCCGTGATCGGCGACGGCTCCATGACGGCCGGCATGGCCTTCGAGGCGCTCAACAACGCGGGCGTGGAAAAGGACGTCAACCTCCTGGTGATCCTGAACGACAACGATATGTCGATTTCGCCGCCGGTCGGTGCGCTGAACCGCTACCTGGCGCGCCTGATGTCGGGCCAGTTCTACGCCGCTTCCAAGGACATCGCCAAATCCGTGCTGCCAGGCCCGCTGCTGGAAGTGGCCAAGCGCCTGGAAGAACATGCGAAGGGCATGGTGGTTCCCGCCACCATGTTTGAAGAGCTGGGCTTTAACTACATCGGCCCGATCGACGGCCATGACCTCGACTCGCTGATCCCGACGCTGCAGAACATCAAGCAGCTGAAGGGGCCGCAATTCCTGCACGTGGTGACCAGGAAGGGGCAAGGCTACAAGCTGGCCGAAGCCGAGCCTATCCTGTACCACGGCACCGGCAAGTTCAATCCGGCCGAAGGCATCAAGCCGGCGCTGGCGCCGTCCAAGAAAACCTATACCGAAGTGTTCGGCGACTGGCTGTGCGACATGGCCAAGGCCGACAAGCGCCTGGTCGGCATCACGCCGGCCATGCGCGAAGGTTCGGGCATGGTGCGTTTCGAGAAAGAGCATCCGGACCGTTACTTCGACGTCGGCATCGCCGAACAGCACTCGGTGACCTTCGGCGCCGGCTTGGCGTGCGAAGGCTTGAAGCCGGTGGTCGCGATCTACTCGACCTTCCTGCAGCGCGCCTACGACCAGCTGATCCACGACGTGGCGCTGCAAGACCTGGACGTGACCTTCGCGCTGGACCGCGCCGGCCTGGTGGGCGCCGACGGCGCCACCCATGCCGGCAATTACGACCTGGCTTACCTGCGCTGCATCCCGAACATGGTGGTGATGGCGCCGTCCGACGAAAACGAATGCCGCCAGATGCTGAGCACGGCTTTCCATTACCCCGGCCCGGCCGCCGTGCGCTATCCGCGTGGCGCCGGCATCGGTGCGGCGATCGCGCAGGAATTGACCACGCTGCCGATCGGCAAGGGCGACATCCGCCGTAAAGGCCAGAAGATCGCCATCCTGGCTTTCGGTTCGATGGTGGCGCCGGCCATGGGCGCGGCCGACCTGTTGAATGCCACCGTGGCCAATATGCGCTACGTGAAGCCGCTGGACGTGGAACTGGTCAAGCAACTCGCTGCCGAGCACGATGTCTTGGTGACGGTGGAAGAGGGTTGCATCATGGGTGGCGCCGGCGCCGCGGTGGCCGAGGCGCTGTCGGCCGAAGGCATCGCCAAGCCGATCCAGATGCTCGGCCTGCCCGACAAATTCATCGACCACGGCGACCCTGCCAAGCTGCTGGCCCTGGTAGGCCTGGACGCCGCCGGCATCGCCGCCGCGATCAAGGCCCGCTTCGGCGACGAACCGCGGCTGGTGGTCAACAACGGCTGATGAGTCGCTTGCGCGCATCGTTGTGACAATGCGCGTATTTTTACGCATTGCGCTTGCTTATACTGGGCACATCCCGGGCTTAACGATGCACGCAAGCCATGCACACCTTGCATATCGAATTGCAGGACGGCTTCGACGATGACCGTGTCGTCGCAAGTGTGAATGGCGTGGAAGTCCTGAGCCTGGATCACGTAACCACACGCATGCAAACCGGCTTCGCTGCCGCCGCCACCACCCAGGCGGCCGATGGCAAGGCGCTGCTGGAAGTGTCGCTGCCCGCATCAGGACAACAGGCAAGCACCGAAATCAACCTTTTCCAAGCCATGTGGGCCGGCGTCAGCGTCGGCCCCGACAAGGCTATCCAATTCAGGATTTCGCAAGCACCGTTCGGTTACGTGTAGGGTGCGCGCTGGTCCGCGGCGGCCAGCATTTCTGAAAAGGAGACATCATGCGTGTTCAAGACACACCGGCCAGCGTCATGCAATCCAGCAACCTGGCCGACCCGGCAGAGCAGGACAGTGCCGACGGGCTGGACTTGCCGGTCTTGCCGATCCCACCCATACTGGTGTCGGCAAGCGGCCTCTACTTATGGAATAGCGCGGTGCCGCTGCCGCCCATCACCACCAAGCTGGCGCTGGACGACAGTGGCCCGACGGACCAGCTGGACATCGTGTTCCCGCGCACGTCCGAGCGGCTTTGCCTGGACATCGATGGCCGCTATCCGCAGATGACAGCCAGCGGCACCATCACCCGCCTGCTGAGCCAGCAGACCCACTGGATTGCCAAACTGAAGCCTGGGCCGAATCCCAACCAGTACCTGGGCGCAATCTGGTACAAGGATGGCAATGTGGCGGCCTTCCCCTACACCAACGTCGAAATCCTGGTCACTACCAGCATCTTCCCCGGCCTGCGCAAAGCGGTCGCCATCTTCAGTGGCGGCGGGGCGGCCAAGCGCGTGCGTGGCTTCCAGTACGAATCGCCGTACTTCCACCCGGTCCAGTTCGAATTCGACTGCACCGCCGACGCCAAGCCGGTATTCGCCATCCAGACCCATGCCCACCCGAACCGGCCGGCCAGCCTGCCGAGCGAAACACTGACGATCCAGAAGGTGTTCCAGCGCGCCGGTTTCGAGGTCAGCACTTCGCTGGCCGCCAGCATCGTCCCGCTGGCCGGCGCCGGCGCCAACGGCCAGTGGAGCGACCAGGAAATGCACGATGCGATGCAGGTGTACTGGTCGAAATTTGCCAACAAGTCGCAGTGGGCGCTCTGGACCTTCTTCGCCGCCCAGCACGAACAGGGCAACAGCCTGGGCGGCATCATGTTCGACGATATCGGCCCCCACCACCGCCAGGGCACGGCCATCTTCACCAATTCCTTCATCACGGCGCCGCCGGCCGGCGACCCGAACCCGGCTGCCTGGATCAACCGCATGGTGTTCTGGACTGCCTGCCATGAAATGGGCCACGCATTCAACCTGGCGCACTCGTGGCAGAAGGCACTGGGCGTACCGTGGATTCCCAGCCTGGCCAACGAACCGGAAGCGCGCAGCTTCATGAATTACCCTTATGGTGTGACGGGCGGCCAGACGGCCTTCTTCAGCAATTTCCCGTTCCGCTTCAGCGACCAGGAATTGCTGTTCCTGCGGCATGCGCCATCGCGACTGGTCCAGATGGGCAATGCGGCCTGGTTCGACCACCATGGCTTTGAGCAGGCGCGGGTGCTGGCCGAGCCGAGCTTCAAGCTGGAAGCGCGCGTCAACCGCGCCGAAGCCCGTTTCGACTTCCTGGAGCCGATCACGCTCGACCTCAAACTGACTAATATCACGGACCAGCCACAGCTCATCGAGGACAAGATCCTGGAAGAGATCGAACACATGACCGTGATCATCAAGAAGGAGGGCAAGGAGGCGCGCAGCTTCCATCCTTTCGCCACCCGCTGCTGGGACGAGAGGAAGCGCGTGCTGCATCCGGGCCAGGCGACTTACCAGTCGCTGTTCATTTCGGCCGGACGCAACGGCTGGGATATTGCCGAACCGGGCCGCTACACCGTGCAGCTTTGCCTGCACCTGGAAACGGAAGATATCGTGTCGCCGCCGCTGCAACTGCGCATCTCGCCGCCGCGCAGCTATGAGGAGGAATACCTGGCGCAGGATGTGTTCACCGACGAGGTGGGGCGCATCCTCGCCTTCGACGGCAGCCGCGTGCTGGATGGCGGCCTCGATGCGCTGAAGTCCCTGGCCGAGCGGCTGCCCGAGTCGCGCGCGGCGCTGCATGCGAAGGTGGCGCTGGCGTCGCCGCTGGTGCGGGACGGCAAATCGCTCGACATGGGGCATCTGCCGGATGGCCAGCAGGTGGCCGCCCGCGATGCCCAGGCCACGCTATTGGTGCAGCGCGCCGATTTCGGCACCGGCGCACGCCTGTTCCAGGAAGCACTGCTGGCCAGGCCGCAACTGGCGGCAGAAACCTTGTCGCACTTCGATTACCACTATTACGTCGACCGCTTCTGCGATGCGCTTGCCGGGCAGGGCCGGCAGGATGAGGCGGCCGATGCGCAATCGACGTTGCTGCAAACCTTGCAGCAGCGTCGCGTGATCCAGCCGGTGCTGGAGAGCATCCGGCTGCGCGAGCGCGAGCTGCGCGGAGGAAATTGAAGCACTCAGTGCGCCGCTGCGCCTGCGGCCGGTGACGGCGCGGGTGCCGCGGCGCGAGCCGATGCTGGCGTTTCGGCGCCATCTTGCGGCAGGCGCGCCACGCGCAGCGTCGGCGCGTCCCGGTCGCGGGCATCGAGGGTGATGGCGTAGCGGCCGGCCATTTCCACTTTCAGCTTCACGTTCTTGCCATGCTTTGCCAGCGGAGCCTCCGTACCTTCCACGATGTGGTCGTCGGGGCCGGGCGCGCCCAGATCGATCGCCACTAGGCCGCGCGTGCCGACCTTCATGGCATGCAGCCCCTTGCCAAGATCCAGTTCCGTAGCGTACACGCCTTCTTCGACCTTGCGCAGGGCGTTACGCGAAGCCCAATTGCTCATCGAACCCACCACGTACAGGGTTTGCAGCCACGGGTCGGCTTTTTCGGCCGGCGTCGGTTCAGGTGCGAAGCGCAGCTCGATGCGGGCATCGTTCGACCAGGCCGGGTCGGCGATCGGAAACTGGAAGCTGAAGTCGCCCACTTCGAGCGTCTCGCGGCGCTCGCCATCGACCAGCTCCGCGCCTTCGAGCGCACGGTGGCTGGCGAACCAGTATTTCATCTTTTTCTTGTTGACGGTGATGTCGCACCAGTTGGTGGTCATGGCGACCGTGTTGACGAACATCTTTAGCATCAGGCCCAGCTCTTGCTTCGCGATGGCCACCATTACCTGGCATTCCAGCCGCAGGTCACCCAGGCGCCGCACATTGTCCGGCAAGCCGGGCGTGCGCACTTCGGGCCGGCCTTTCAGCACGCCTTTCTTGCGGTTCAGGACCAGGTCCGCATCGTCATCGATGGCGGACTGCACGCGCGGCACCGAGAAAGTGCCGTCCTGCGCCACCGGGACCGGGATCGGGTCGCCATTGCCGACGATGCGCAGGTAAAGCTGTTCCCCGGCAGGCTGCTCCTCGCCCTTGCGCGGCGCCAGGCGGAAGCGCAACCCCGGCGCAGCCGGTGCCAGCGCATGGTGCTCTTCGAACGCATCGAGTCCCGCCACTACCGCGCGGTAGGAGCGCATGTCCGGATTCTTCACCCCTTGCACTTCGACGCTCGGCGTCGCGTCCTGGGCTACAGCACAATGGGCTGCCAGTGCGAGCCCGATGGCGAAAACAAGATGTTGAATTTTTAGCATCCGCGCATTCTAGCAGGCGACGGATGTTACGGAAGAGCCTTGCACGCGCCGCGTGCGTCGCCTAAATTGGTATAAACAGTTTATATAGGTTGGGGTGGCGAATGCGCTGGTTGCCGTTCTTGCTGCTGGTGGTGACAGAGGCCGTGGCGCAGGTGCCGGAATCCGGCCGCTGGCAAGAGTTCCGTTTTCGCACGGAGGAAGTAGGCGAGCGCTCGGAAGATCAATATATCGAGCAAACCGTTTCGCTGGCCGCGGCCGGCCAGCTTGACCGCGATCGCGCGTTGCTGGCTCGTGCCCGCCGCATCCTGGCTGGCCTGGTGCACGCAGCCTACGCGCTCAAGCCCGAAGCGGAAGCCTGGCGCTGGGAGCTCCACGTCACCGATGATCCCGCAGTGGAAGCGGAAAGCCAGGCCGGTGGCAAGCTGCTGCTCGGAAGTGCGTTCGTCGCGCGGCTTGCATTGGATGACGGCGAGCTGGCGACATTGTTGGCGCACGAAGTCGCGCACATCATCGCCGAGCACGGGCGCGAAACGCTGTCCGAGGCATTGCTGGACAGCCGTCGCGACCTGCCGCTGGAGGTGGTCGAACAGCGCCTCGCGTCCGATATCCGCCTCCAGTTGCGGCTATCGAAGTTGTCCGCGATCCAGGAACGCGAAGCCGACCAGCTCGGGATGCTGATTGCATTTCGCGCCGGCTGGCCGTGCGCAGCGATGGTGGGCTTTTACCGCAAGCTCGCGCTCGATGCGCCGGCGTCGGGCTTGCTCGCCAGTCACCCCAGCGGCGCATCGCGTCTCAGCCTCGCCAAAGGCATGGCGCAGCTGCTTGGCAACTGAATCAATGCAATTTCATCTCTAGTGCGCGACGATGATTGATCTCATTTTGCCAAGATGGGAGCTGATCATGGTTGCCGGAATCTCCATTGAGCAGGTACGTCCTCAGATTCTTGAGGTTAGAGGGCAAAAGGTATTGCTTGAATTTGATTTGGCTAAGCTTTATGGAGTCGAGACACGGGCTTTGGTGCAGGCCGTTGTACGTAATCCGAGCCGGTTCCCATCAGACTTTGCATTTCGTCTTAGCCAAGGTGAGTGGGACCCTTTGAAATCACAATTTGTGATTTCAAAAAATGGAAGAGGCGGTCGGCGGTGGATGCCGCTAGCTTTTACTGAGCAGGGTGTCGCCATGCTTGCGTCAGTACTAAGAAGCCCGCAGGCCATTGCTGTCAATATCGAAATCGTTCGCATATTTGTGAGACTTAGGCAGCTTTCCGCTTCCGACGCGAATCTTGCAGAGAAATTGCTCGAGCTTGAAAGGCGGGTAAATTCGCAAGATGCTGCCATAGCGGAGGTTTTTGCGGCAATTCGCGAATTGATGCGCCATCCTGATCCACCGCACCGTCCAATTGGATTTATAGTTTGAGCACCGATTTGACCGCCCTTGCCATTTCGGCGTAGCCGGCGTCGCTCGGGTGGAGATGGTCGCCGGAATCGAAATCGGGGTGCAGGCGCGAAGGATGCGCAGGGTCTCGCAATCGGAGGTCGAAATCGACGATGGCGTCGAACTCGCCGCTGTTGCGTATCCATTCGTTGACCTCGCGGCGCACGGCATCCTTGGCCGGCGAATGGTAGCCCGAGAAGGGGGTGCCATGAAGCGCGCCTTCGAACGGCATCAAGGTACCGCCGATGATCCTGACTTGTTGCGCGTGCGCGGCGGCGATCAATTTCCGGTAGCCGGCGATCATCGCCGCGGCGCTTGCGGGCGGCGCGTCTGGCGCGAAGGCGCTGCCGGGCCAGCCGATATCGTTGATGCCGAGCAGGACGATCACAGTGTCTACGCCCGGCTGCGACAGGACATCCTGTTCGAAGCGCGCCGCGGCACGCTCGCCCATGCCGTCCGATAGCAGGCGCGCGCCGGAGATGCCGGCATTGACAACCGCCATGCCTTCGTCGCATTCCTGATGCAGCGCGCTGGAGGCCCACGCGGCCAGCTGGTCGGGCCAGCGCAGGTTGCGGTCCGGCGTGGAGCCGTTGCCGTCGGTGATCGAGTCGCCCAACGCCACCACGGTCCGGCGTGTGGGGCCAGCCACCTGCACGGCGCTCAGGAATGCGCGCCCGGTGATCTCTTTCGCGCCAGGCAGGGCGACGGCGGCAACCTGATTGCCCTGCGCAACGAAAGCTGTCTGCTGCGCGCCCCAATGGAAGGTCGACAACGGCGTGCGCTGCGGCAGCCAGGTGGACACCGACAGGCGCTGCCGTGGCGCGACGGTCAGCGCAAGCGCATCGCTGGTGACCGTCCGGCCGGGCGCAACCGAAACGCTGCGCTGCCCGGCGAACGTCAGCGGCACGCCTTCGCCTGCCTGCAGCGATGACGCGGCGCGCGCGGGATCGTCCAGCGTCACCGCAAGCCGCGCCTCGCCGATGACCAGCGGCGCGCTGCCATAGCGGTTGGAATAGCTGACGCGCAGCTGGGTTCCGCCGACGCTGGTGCGGACGACTTCGCGCACGGTCTGCGCTTCCAGGGTTGCCGGCATCATGGTCGGCAACGCGAATTCCGCTCCCCAGGCCGGCATCGGCGCGGCGTACCAGCTGGTGCGCCATTCGGCCGCCTGCACGGAGGCGGCGGCCATCACGGC
>CAMLRG010000093.1 GCA_946482335.1 uncultured Duganella sp.
GGGGACGTAACAGGTTTTTCATACGATGAAAAACCTGTTACGTCCCCGATTTTCGTCCCCCTCTTTTCTCGGGGCGAAAAAAAACCGGCCCGAAGGCCGGTTTTGTTTTCCCTGCGAAGGAATTACTTGGCAGCGGAAGCAGCGGAGGCAGCAGCCGAAGCAGCGGAAGCAGCTGCGGAAGCAGCGTCAGCAGCAGCGGAAGCGGCGGTAGCGGCAGCAGCAGCAGCGTCAGCGGCTGGAGCAGCAGCAGGAGCAGCTGCGTCAGCTGCTGGGGCTGCAGGAGCGGCTGCTGGAGCAGCTGCTTCTGGGGTAGCTACTGGAGCTGGAGCTTCTTCTTTCTTGGAGCAAGCAGCCAGAGCAACAGCCAGCAGGGAGGCGATCAGCAGGGATTTTTTCATTTGTTTTCCTTAATTAACTCAACAAAAATTAAACAATGTTGCGATGAATAATTACCGGTAATTATCGCTCATACGGCGTTTCGTCGGCCTTCCCAACCTTGTGAAAAAGGTCGACCAGACACGGAAACACACCGGATATTATAGCGTTTTCTGCTGCGTCGCAATAGCAAAACGGGCTGTTTACACAACTATTTTGCGGAATCGCAATATTTTTCTTCCGCATCGTTTTGCCTGCATCTGCAGCGATCACCGGCTTACCTCGAACCGCCGCATTTTACAGTTTTCTGGCTCACAATCCAGTCGTGCCTGGTCGCAGGCCCGGCTGGGTTTCGGCCCAGATAGCCTCATAACGCTCCAAACTGGTTTGGGTTGACGAAGGTGCATCAAAATCTGCTTCGCCGCGGAAATGGTCGGCATGGTAACGGCGCACGATATGCACCCCATCGGCCACGCAAAAGGAGTCGGTCAGGGTGCGGATGCTGCGGCTGGTGAGGCGGCACTCGATCTGGTGCGAGTAGTCTTCCAGCAGTTTGAGGAAGCGCGGTTCATTGCGCTCCAGGTGGGCATTGCTATGCGCCACCAGTTGCAGCCGGCCCTTGTGCTGCAGGAAGTGGCGCAGCAGGGCATCGGTTTTGGAATGCCCCAGTTGCCACCAGGCATAGTCGGGGTCGAACATTTGCAGCGTCAGGCGGGCGTGGGAGAAGCATTCCAGCAGCAGGGCCTGAAACTGGGTACGGCTGTCAAAAAGCTGCTTCTCCACGGTACCTCCCTTATTTGTTCAGTTCCAGCCAGCCATCGCTGTACCAGGCGTAAAGCGCTTCGAGCACGTCTTCGGAGGCGGCCGCCACGGCGGTGCCTTCCAGGCCGCGCGTATTGGCCAGGGTTTCCAGGGCGGCCTTGTCGGCCTTGTTCATGGCAAACGATTCGCCATTAATGAAGACATTCTTGCCGCGATAGAGCATTTGCGTCTTGCGCGAGAGGGAAACGCCTTTTTTCCCGGCGTTTTGCTGGAATTTACCTGCAGTTAATGGCTTCTCAACGGGCTGGAAGAAGACATTATGTTTGGGCTCGGACAGGTATTCGCCAAGGAAAATGGCGAAATCGTCTTCAGTAAAGCTGACCTTATTCAATTCATCGGCCAATTTCGACAGCATGGCCTTGGGAATTTCGGCCGGCTTATTGCTCGGTTCCAGGTCGGGATCGGCGTAGCGTCCGGGCAAGTCGATGGAATCGGCCATGAATTGCAGGAAGGCTTCGCCCAGTTCCTGGTAGGACGGTGAACGGAAGCCGATGGAATACGTCTGGCAATCGCCGACCGCTTCGCCATCGTGGGCGTAATGCGGCGGCAGGTAGAGCATGTCACCCGGCTCGAGCACGAATTCTTCGGTGGCCTTGAACTTCTTGAGGATCTTCAGCGGCAAGCCCTCGACCAGGGACAAGTCTTTCTGGGCGCTGATCTTCCAGCGGCGCCGGCCTTCGGCCTGGAGCAGGAACACGTCGTAGGAATCGAAGTGCGGGCCCACCCCGCCGCCATCGGTGGCAAAGCTCACCATCAAATCGTCCAGCCGTGCGTCGGGCAGGAAACGGAATTGGCGCAGCAGCGCATCGGCCTGCTCGTCCTGCAGGTTGACGCCCTGCACCAGCATGGTCCATTCGCGCTGGCTGCGCGCCGGCAGCGATTTCAGCGGGCCGTGCTGCATGTCCCATTGGCCGTCGGTCCTGGTGACCAGGCGGCTTTCCACATAATCCTTGGTCGCCAGCTCGGCAAGTTTGTCGAAAGGCAGCAGCGGCTTGAAACCAGGGATGGCCTGGCGGATCAATAAAGGCTTCTTCTGCCAGTATTCGCGCAGGAATTGTTCGGGCGTGATACCGCCCAGGAGCGTGAGTTTTTTCATGGCGCGATTATAGCAAGCGGTATAATCCTCTCCAGCTTAGAAACGAAAGGAAGCTCAATGAAGATCGCCAAGAATACCGTTGTGACGGTGGAGTACAAACTGTCTGACGCGCAAAACAATCTGATCGAAGACGGTCGCCAGCCTATGGTCTACCTGCACGGTGGCTACGAAAACACCCTGCCGAAAATCGAGGAAGAGCTGGACGGCAAGGAAGTGGGCTACGCCAACACGATCCAGATTGAACCGGAAGACGCCTTTGGCGATTACGACCCGAACCTGCTGAAAGTCGAAGAGCGTGCGCGCCTGCCCGAGCCGCTGGAGATCGGCATGCAGTTCGAAGGCTTGCCGGAAGGCGGCGAGGATGAAGATGCGATGATCTTCACCGTGACTGAAATCGCGGAAGACAAGGTGGTCCTGGACGGCAACCACCCGTTGGCCGGCATGGCATTGCGCTTTGACTTGAAAGTGGTCGACGTGCGCGCGGCCACCGACGAGGAGATCGCCCACGAGCACGTGCATGGTCCGCACGGCCACCATCACCACGACGAGGACGATGAAGGCGAAGAGGGCGACCACTTCCGCAGCCACCCGATCCACTAAAAAAAATCCCCGCAGTGCGGGGATTTTTTTCGCGCGGCGGCGCCGTGAACTACTGGGAATGTTCCGTTGCGATACCGAACAAATCGGCGCTGCCGGCGATCACGCGCAGCTGTACCGCCTCGGCGCCCAGTGCCAGGTGGCCGAGATTGCCGGTCCAGGTGATGGCCGGTGCCGTCTTGTCCTGTTTCTGGCTGTCGACCAGCAGCAGGCGGCCGGGGTATTTTTCCGCCAGCGCGCGCACCAGGCGGCGCGTCTCGGTAAAGCCATCCTTTTTCTGCGACAGGCGGGCGAAGAAGCCTGGTTCGGTATGGGCGCCGATGTCGCCATCCATCACCAGCACCATGCCGGGCAGCTTCTTGCGCTTGGCCGTCAGGAAGGCGCGCTGCAGCCAGGCGCGGTTGGCGACCATGCGGTCTTCGTATTCGCTGTTGCGCCCGGCCTCGCTCAGGTAGTGGTTGTTCCTGGCCGGCACGTTGAGGGTGACGAACAGGATGTTCTCATGTTCCCAGTAGGCGTTTTCGGCGTAATCGCGGAACTTGGCGATGGCGGACTGGCGGTTCAGTGCCAGTTTGCGCGTGCCCAACGCTTCCGCCTCGGGAAAGAACAATTCGCGAATGCGGTTCAGGCGTTCGATGGCGTTCGATTTGCCGTTGGAGTTGCGGCAGTCGGCCCAGTCGCTGCCGGCCGGCAGCAGCACCAGCGGGCGTTCGGCGCTGTCCATCAGGCTGCGGCGTTCCTGGTACAGGCGGTCGGAACATGCCTCGCCGGCGGACTTGATGCCGGTGGCGACGACGAAGGCCGGTTCGCCCCGGCTGGCCTCTGCCAGCAGGCGGCGGAACTCGGCGTCGCCGCCATCGTTGCGGAAGCTGTGGCCGATCACGGAGAAACTGAAGTCGCCCTTGCGCGGCGCCGTCTTGTCATGGCGCGCCAGTGCCTGCGGCGAGGCGGCCAGCCCGGCGGCCAGCACACCAGCGGTCAGCGCGGATAGCCAGCGCAGGGCATGCCGGCGCGGGGCAAGCCGCGCCTGGTTGCCGCCCGCGGCGGGCACGCCGGTGGCAGCCGGGAGCCTCATGCCTGCGCCAGGCGCTTCAGCTGGTACAGGCGCTCCAGCGCTTCGCGCGGGGTCATGGCGTCGGGATCGATGCCGTCCAGCGCCGCCAGCAATTCCTCGCCGCGCGGATCGGCGACCGGCGCGGCGCTAGGGGCTTCGTCGTCATTGGCGTCGGCCACCGGCGCCGCGAACAAGTCCAGCTGCGGCGTGGCATCGAGCGCCTGTGCTTCCAGACGTGCCAGGTGCTTGCGCGCCGCCTTGATCACCGGCTGCGGGACGCCGGCCAATTGCGCCACCTGCAAGCCATAGCTCTGCGATGCCGGGCCGTCCTGCACCGCGTGCAGGAACACGATGGAATCCTTGTGCTCCACCGCCGACAGGTGCACGTTGGCGGCGGTGGGGTGCGCTTCCGGTAACTGCGTCAATTCGAAATAGTGGGTGGCGAATAGCGTAAAGCTGCGGCTCGATTCGATCAGGTGGCGCGCAATGGCCCACGCCAGCGCCAGGCCGTCGAAGGTCGAGGTGCCGCGGCCGATTTCATCCATCAGCACCAGCGAATGCTCGGTGGCGCCGTTCAGGATGGTGGCCGCCTCGGTCATTTCCACCATGAAGGTGGAGCGGCCGCCGGCCAGGTCGTCGGTGGCGCCGATACGGGTGAACACGCGGTCGATCGGGCCGATGGTGGCGCTGGCGGCCGGCACGTAGCTGCCCACATAGGCCAGCAGGGTGATCAGCGCTACCTGGCGCATGAAGGTCGATTTACCACCCATGTTCGGGCCGGTGATCAGCAGCAGGCGGCGTTCCGACAGCAGTTTGCAGTCGTTGGCGATGAAGCGCTCGATCTGGTTTTCCACCACCGGGTGGCGGCCTTCCACGATATGGATGCAAGGCTCGGCCACCAATTGCGGCGCGCACCAGTTGTTGCGCAGCGCGTGCTCGGCCAGCGCACACAAGGTATCGACCTGCGCCAGCGCCTGGGCGATCGATTGCAGCGTGCCGATGAAGGGCGCCAGCGCGGCCAGCAATTCGTCGTACAGCATCTTTTCGCGCGCCAGGGCGCGGTCCTGGGCGGACAGGGCCTTGTCCTCGAACGCCTTCAATTCCGGCGTGATGTAGCGTTCGCAATTCTTCAAAGTCTGGCGGCGGCGGTAATCGTCCGGCACCTTGTCGGCCTGGCCGTTGGTGACTTCGATGTAGAAGCCGTGCACCTTGTTGTATTCGACGCGCAGGTTGGCGATGCCCGTGCGCTCGCGCTCGCGGGTTTCCAGGTCGACCAGGAACTGGCCGGCGTTCTCGGACAGGCCGCGCAATTCGTCGAGTTCCGCATCGTAGCCGCGTGCGATCACGCCGCCGTCGCGCACCATGGTGGCCGGCTCGGGCATGATGGCGCGCACCAGCAAATCCACGCATGCCTGCGGCGTATTCAGGCCGAAATGCAGCTTGGCCAGCAGGCTGTCGGCATTATCGTGGCCCAGGGAGCGCAGCATGGCATGCTGCAGCTTGGGCAACTGCTGCAAGCCGTCGCGCAGCGCCGACAGGTCGCGCGGACGGGCCGACAGCAGCGCCACGCGGGTGGTGATGCGTTCGATGTCCGGCACCTGCGCCAGGTGGTAAGCCAGCGAGCCGGTGGTGTCGTGCTGCATCAGCGCGGCGATGGCGTCGTGGCGTGCGCGTGCCACCGACTGGTCGCGCCTGGCGTGGTGCAGCCAGTGGCGCAGCAGGCGCGAACCCATGGCCGTGCGGCAGTGGTCGAGCAGCGAAAACAGGGTAGGGGATTCCTGGCCGCGGATGGTTTCCGTCAGTTCCAGGTTGCGGCGGGTGGCGGCATCCAGGCCGATGTACTGGTTTTCCGTTTCGCAGGACAGGCTCTTGACGTGCTGCAGGCCGCGGCCCTGGGTCGATTGCGCGTAGCGCAGCAGGGCTCCTGCGGCACCGAAAGCGGCGCCCAGCCCTTCCGCACCGAAGCCGGTCAGCGTGGCCACGGCCAGCTGGTCCAGCAGCGCCTTGTGGCCGTGCACCACGTCGAAATGCCAGGCCGGCACGTTGTTGACGTGGCAGATCGTGATCTCGTCGAACATGTCCGCATCGTCGCCGCGCAGGATTTCGGCCGGCGCGATGCGTTCCAGTTCCTGCTGCAGGCGCAGGTTGACCGTGCGCTGGTCGCCGGAGAATTCCATCAGGCGCAGCGCACCGGAAGCGAGCGACAGCCAGGCCAGGCCGCAGGTCACGTGCTTGCGGTTGCTGATCATGGTCATGGCCAGCAGGGGGCGCTCCGATTTTTCCGGCAACAGGTCGGCATCGGTCAGGGTGCCCGGCGTCACCACGCGTACCACCTTGCGCTCGACCGGGCCTTTGGCCAGGGCCGGGTCGCCGATCTGCTCGGCGATCGCGCACGACTCGCCGACCTTGACCAGCTTGGCCAGGTAGCCGTCCAGCGAGTGGAACGGTACGCCGGCCATCTTGATCGGCACCCCGTTCTGGGTGCCGCGCGCCGTCAGGGTGATGCCCAGCACGCGCGACGCCTTCTCGGCATCATCGAAGAACAGTTCGTAAAAGTCGCCCATGCGGTAGAACACCAGCATCGACGGATAGTCGGCCTTGATGCGCAAATACTGCTGCATCATTGGCGTGACTTTTTCGGCCGGGCTGTTCTTGACGGCGTCGGGGTTGATTTCGGATGGCAGGGTGGTCATTTGTTGAGCAATTCAGGTCGTGCTGCGCAGCGCGCGCTAAACCTGCCATTCTACCTCAGCGTAACGACCTCCTGGCGGCTCCTGGCATCTCTCGCGCACGGATTGCGCCAGATGCCATTTGTCGCCTCCCGGTAGTAAAAGCCATATGTGTTTCCCGCCATCGCGCGTCGTCCAGGCAAGTTGGTTCATCAGGCACGAAGCAGCAATTATTGATACTTGGACGTCATGCGCAGCCACTGCGGGTCGTCGCGCATGCGCTTGACGACCGGCGCGAGCTTGTGGAACAGGTCGTTGCGCCCCAGCGGCACCAGGAAACGGCGCTCGGTCGCCCGGCCCGGTAAGCCGTTCAGCGTCAGGCTGGTGTTCAAGCCATGCACGCGCACGTAATAACGCGCCGCCGATTCCGACACTGCCACGCAGTCGATGCGGCCGCGGCGCAGCTTCTCAAGATTGATCTCTTCGCTGATGGCATCTTGCCGTACCAAGCCATGGCGCCGGACCCATTCATCGATGCCGGGGTAGACATAGCCAAGCGTCAGCCCGATCGACTTGCCGGCCAGCGAGGCTTGCGCCGCCGGGTGGACCGGCTTATCGGCGCGCGAAACCAGCACGAAATGGTCGACGGAAAATGGCATGGTCCACAGGTATTTCTTCTGTGCGGCGTCATCGAACCACTGCGGCATCATCCCAATCACAATGCCGTCCAGCGACCCTTCCTCCAGCCGCATCTGCAGCCGCTTGCGCGGCAGGTAAGCCAGGCGGTAACTGGTGCCGTCGGTGGCCTGCCTGTTCAAGTAGTCGATTGCTTCATGATAGATACCTCGGGTGCCATCGATCACCAGGGGAGCAAAGTTGGCGCTGGTGTAGACGGTGATTGTTTCTGCCTGCGCCGCAGGCGCCAGCAATGAAACAATCAGCAGCGGCAACGGGATGCGGAATTTCATGAACGCACTATAACAAAGCACCGGCACTTGCGGCATGAAAGTTAAATTCTGCATTGGCAATTGTTTCGCGCAGCTGCAACAGAAATGGTGCGTGAGAAAGAGATTTTTGTGGTGAATTCTCACGAATTGTAACGCCGAGTCTCAAAACGGCATATGATCAAAGCAAGAGGTATCGCGGTGCCGTAACGCACCTTCGACTGATCTTTTCTTTTGGAAACTGCCATGAATCCTACCTCGCTCCTCGGCCAGCTGAAGCTGGGCCACAAGTTCATGATTCTCGGCTTGATCGCGGCACTGCTGGCGATCATCCCCGCCTACCTCTACATGCGCGAAGCCGGCAAGGTGCTGCACGCGTACGAGAGCGAACATGAAGGGTTGCCGGTCGTGGTCGATGGCTTGAAGGCCGTGCAATACACGCAGCAGCACCGCGGCCTGTCGGCGCTGGTGCTGGGCGGTGTGACCACCGTGGCGGAGAAGCGCCGCGCCAAGCAGGCGGAGGCGGATGCGGCCTATGCCCGGCTGGAGAAGGCAGCGGCGGCCCTGGGCGACAAGGCCATCATCGATGCGTTTGCCGCCGCCAAACAGGAATGGGAAACGCTGCGCAACAATGTGGCCGAAGGCAAGATCACTGTGCCGCAAAGTTACGCCGGCCATACCGGCCTGATGCCCAAGCTGCTCAAGGTCAATGAACTGATTGGCGATGCCTACGGCTTGAGCCTCGACCCGGACAAGGATACCTACCAGCTGATCCAGTCCATGTTCTACCAGCTGCCCTGGCTGACCGAGGAAACCGGCAAGACGCGCGCCAAGGGGGCCGGCTTGCTGGCGAAGAAGGAAGCCACACCGGAAGACCGCGCCGTGCAGGCGGCCATCATGGGGCGCGTCTCCGACCGGCTGGACCAGACCATGACGGCATTCAGCAAGGCCGCTGCCGCCAATCCGGCCATCGAAGCCAAGCTGGGCGCCCAGTTGCGCGAAGCCGGCGATATGGCGCGCAAGATCGTGGAACTGGGCACCGAACAGATCGTCAGGGCCGATCCGCTGACCTATTCGGGCGAGGAATGGGTGGCGCGCACCACGGCGGCCATCGATAAGCAGTTCGCCGTGAACGAAGCCGCGGCCAAGGAGCTCGACGCGATCCTGGCGGACAAGGTCCTGGGCTTCAAAGAGCAGCGCTGGATCATGGTCGGCACCATGGTCGCGCTGTTCGCGCTGGCGGCCTGGATCTGCGTGCTGATTGCCCGTTCGGTGACGGTGCCGCTGCAAAACGCCATCGCGGTCGCCGACGAGGTGGCGCAAGGGAAGCTCGATAACGATTTCGAGGTGGGGCCGGACAATGAGGTCGGCAAGCTGCTGCGTTCCCTCAAGACCATGAGCGACAGCTTGCGCGGCATCGTGTCCGACGTGCGCGCCAGCGTGGACCAGATCAATGCCGCCAGCCGCGATATTGCGAGCGGCAATGCCGACGTGTCCTCGCGGCTGGAAGCGCAGGCGTCCAACCTGGAGGAAACCGCATCCTCGATGGAAGAGCTGACATCCACCGTCAAGGCCAACGCCGACAATGCGCGCCAGGCCAACCAGCTGGTGCAAAGCGCTTCCGACGTGGCCAGCAAAGGGGGCAATGTGGTGTCGCAGGTGGTGCAGACCATGGGCGAAATCAATGACAGCTCGCGCAAGATCGTCGACATCATCGGCGTGATCGACGGCATCGCCTTCCAGACCAATATCCTGGCGCTGAATGCGGCGGTGGAAGCGGCGCGGGCCGGCGAACAAGGCCGCGGCTTTGCCGTGGTGGCATCCGAAGTGCGCAACCTGGCGCAGCGCTCGGCCTCAGCGGCCAAGGAGATCAAGGACTTGATCAACCATAGCGTCGACCGGGTGGAGCAGGGCAACCGCCTGGTGGGCGAGGCTGGCCAGGCCATGCAGGAAGTGCTGAAGAGTGTGCAAGGCATCACGGCCATCATGCAGGACATTGCGACCGCCTCGTCCGAGCAGGGCAACGGCATCGAGCAAATCAATATGGCGGTGACGCAGATGGATGACACCACGCAGCAGAACGCGGCGCTGGTGGAACAGACGGCCGCCGCCTCGGCCAGCCTGCAAGACCAGGCGCAAATGCTGGTGCGGGCCATCAGCATCTTCCGCCTCGGGAATGAGGATGGCGCGCCAGTCCAGGCAGCACGCCTGGCGCCGGCGGCACGGCGCCAGCCAAGCAATGTGCGCGCCTTGCGGGCCGCCTCGGTATAATTTCCTTCATGGAAAAACTGAGGGATTTGGCCACGGTCGTGTCGGAAGTGCAGCGTGGGGAACTGGTGTTCCCCACCAGCGTCAATGCCGCACTGGCATTGCAGCTGGCGCTGGCCGACCCGGACTGCCACGACGATGACGTGACGCGCAAGGTGCTGGGCGAACCGGTGCTGGCGGCGCGCGCGGTGGCGCTGGCCAATGCCGCGGTGTTCCGGCGCCATGGCAGCCCGCCCGTCACCAGTGCACGCGCTGCCGTGCTGCGCCTGGGCTACCGCAACCTGTATTCGCTGGCGGCGGCCATGGTGGTGCGCCAGTTCGGCGCGCGCATCCGCGACCGCGCGCTGCGCGAGCGCGCCGACCAGCTGTGGAAGTATTCGGCCCACGTGGCGGCCATCGCCTACCAGGTGGCGCGCCATATCACGCGCACCGATCCCGATACGGCGCTGTTCGCCGGCATCGTGCACGAGGCGGGAAATTTCTACCTGTTGTCGCAAGCGGACCAGGTGCCGGGCTTGCTCGACGACCTGGGCAGGCGCATTGGCCCGGTGCAGGAGATCATCACGCGCGAAGTGCTGCGCAAGCTGCAAGTGCCGGACGCGGTGGCGGCGGCCGTCATATCCCTGCGCGACGGCGCCATCAGCATGCCGCCGTCCGGCCTGCGCGACACCTTATTGCTGGCGCGACACCTGTGCCCGGTGCTGTCGCCGCTGCCGGCGCCACAGGACGATTACCTGGTGCGGCGCGCCGACATGGTGCGATGCCTGGCAGCCTTCCCCGACCTGGCCGGATTGCTCGACCTGGCGGCGGCCGAGGCGCGCTCCATGGGCGTGGCCTTGCTGGCCTGAGTCTGCCCGCGCCGGCTAAGGCTCGAAATCAAAATCCAGCATTTGATCGACCGAGAATGGCAGCGTCGTCGGGAAGCTGACCGGGGCCAGTCCCGTTTCGCGCGCCGCCTGGCGCACTGCGATCGGATAGGCACCCGAAGCCTCGTCTGCCAAGTCGTGCTGCAGGCTCGGGTAGCGCTTTAAAAGTTGTGCGATTCGCGCGCGTTGTTCGCAAATTGTCTTACGCCAGCTGCTCGACTTTCGCTTCGGTTGGAAGCTGCATTTAAGCAAGTGGACTTCCAGCACGCGCAACCGGCTGGCAAGTTGGTGCCTGATATGCGACGCCATGCCGGTCAGCTCCTCATAGAGGTTGGGAATGTCGAGCAATTCGAACTTCCGGTCGCGCAGCAAGGCTGCCTGGGTTTCGACCCAGGGGATGAAATCTTCTTCGTAGGCTGTGTGGTTCATGGCTAGCCCTCCCTCAGGACAGGCTAGGCGGCAGGGCGCGCCCCAGTCAAGCACGACCGGGGCGGGTTTTGCGGTGGATCAGCGGCGGGTTTGTTCCAGGATGCGCACCAGCGATTCGATGCCTTCGGCGTCGACCGCGTCGAAACGCCCCGGCAGCGGGCTGTCGAGGTCGAACACGCCGATCACGGCGCCGTCCTGGCCGAAAATCGGCACCACCAGTTCGGAGCGCGACGCGGCATCGCAAGCGATGTGGCCGGGGAAGGCATGCACGTCTTCCACCACGCTGGTGGTGCGCTGTTCAACCGTCGTGCCGCACACGCCGCGGCCCTTGCGGATGCGGATGCAGGCCGGCTTGCCCTGGAACGGGCCGAGCACCAGTTCATCCGGCCCTTGCATGAAATAGAAGCCCGCCCAGTTCAAGCCCGGCATGGTATTGAACACCAGTGCGCTGGCATTGGCCGTGTTGGCGATCCAGTCACGTTCGCCGTGCACCAGGCCGCCCAACTGGTCGCGCAAGTCCTGATACATGGCGCGTTTGGCTTCGGGGGTATCGGTGCTGTAGGTGGTATCGCTGAGGGTAAAAGACATATTGCTGCTCGGTATGTTACTTAGATCGCCGACATGGTACCAGTATTCGGGCTACCTTGCGGCCATGACTACTCAGCATCAAATCCGCCATCTGCTGCGCGACGTGTTCGGCGTCGACCGCTTGCGGGCGGGCCAGCAGCAAGTGATCGACAGCGTGCTGGCCGGCCACGATACGCTCGCCATCATGCCGACCGGCAGCGGAAAATCCTTGTGCTACCAGATCCCGGCGTCGATCCTGAAGGGCAGCACGGTGGTGGTGTCGCCGCTGATTTCGCTCATGAAAGACCAGGCCGACAAGCTGGACGATTTCGGCATCGACGCGGCGCAGCTCAACAGCAAGGTGCCACCCGAAGAGCAGGCGGACGCGCTGCAAGGCTTGCGCGACAAGCAAGACCGCATCGTCTTCTGCACGCCGGAGCGGCTGGCGACGCCGGAATTCATGTCCCTGCTGCACAAGGCCGACATCGGCCTGGTGGTGGTGGACGAAGCCCACTGCATCTCGCGCTGGGGACACGATTTCCGCCCGGCCTATCTCGATATCGGCGCCGCGCTCGATGCGCTGGGCCGGCCGCCGGTGCTGGCGCTGACCGCCACCGCCACCGAAGAGGTGGTGGACGATATCCGCCGCCAGCTGGGCGCGCCGCAAATGCGGGTGGTCAACACCGGCATTTACCGCCCCAACCTGCACTTCGCCGTGCGTCAGGTCACCAATGCCACTGAACGCGCGGCGGAAGCCCTGCGGCTGGTGCGCGAGACGGCGGGCAGCGGCGTGCTGTATGCCGCCACGGTCAAGGCGGCGCAGGATATGCTGGCCGCGCTGGAGGAAGCGGGGCAAAGCGTGACCCTCTACCATGGCAAGCTGCATGCCGAGGAACGCCACCAGAACCAGGAAATGTTCATGTCGGGTGCGCGCCGGGTGATGGTCGCCACCAATGCCTTCGGCATGGGCATCGACAAGGCCGACATCCGCTTCGTCATCCACTTGCAGGTGCCGGCCAGCCTGGAAGCCTATTACCAGGAAGCCGGCCGCGCCGGGCGCGATGGCAAGGCGGCGGATTGTACGCTGCTGTACTTCCACGACGACACGCGCGTGCAGCAATTTTTCCTGGCGCGGAATTACCCCGACGCCGCGCTGCTGCGCGCCTGCTACGAGGCTGCGGCGGGTGGCGAACGGCCGCGCGACAAGCGCAGCCAGGTGGCGCTCAAGCTGCTGAAGGAAGGCGGCTGGCTGCAGCAGGACCGCAAGCTGCAATACCGCCTCACCGACGCGGCGCCGCGCACGGTCGACCTGGAACGGCTGGCGCTACGCTACCGGGAAAAACAGGAACACGACCGCGAAGCATTGGCGCAAATGGTCGCCTATGCGCAAAGCGGTTATTGCCGCTGGACGATGCTGCTGGACTACTTCGGGGATGCATCGGCCGGCATCGAACGCTGCGGTTGCTGCGACAATTGCCGCTCGCCGCCGACCATCGGCGCGGGAGAATGAGCATGCCGGACATGGTGGTGGTGCGCAAGGAAGGCTTGTACTGCGTACCGGGAGATTTCCATATCGACCCGTGGCTGCCGGTGCAGCGCGCCGTGATCACCCATGGCCACGGCGACCATGCGCGCCCCGGCAGCAGCCACTACCTGTGCGCCACGCCCGGCATCGGCATCCTGCGCGCACGGCTCGGCGAGATCACGCTGCAAGGCCTGGCGTATGGCGAAACACTGGAACACAACGGAGTGCGCATTTCCCTGCATCCTGCCGGGCACGTGCTCGGTTCGGCCCAGGTGCGCATGGAATACCGCGGCGAGGTGTGGGTCGCCTCGGGCGACTACAAGGTCGAACCGGATGCGACGTGCACGCCGTTCGAAGCAGTGCGCTGCCACACCTTCATCACCGAGTCCACCTTCGGCTTGCCGATCTACCGCTGGATGGCGCAGCAGCAAGTGTTCGACGACATGAATGCGTGGTGGCGGCGCAATGCCGGCGAGGGGCGCTGCAGCGTGATGCTGTGCTATGCCTTCGGCAAGGCGCAGCGCATCCTGTGCGGCCTGGATCCGGCGATCGGCCCGATCGTGTGCCATGGCGCGGTGGAACCGCTCAACCGCATTTATCGCGAAGCGGGCATTGCGCTGCCGCCGACGGTGATGGTGGGGGAGGTCGACAAGGCCGCGCTGCGGCAGGCACTGGTGCTGGCGCCGCCGTCGGCGGCCGGCACGCCGTGGATCCGGCGTTTCGGCGACTTCAGCGACGCCTTTGCCAGCGGCTGGATGCAGCTGCGCGGGGCGCGGCGCAGGCGCGCGGTGGACCGCGGCTTCGTGTTGTCGGACCATGCCGACTGGCCGGGCCTGCTGCAGGCCATCCGCGCCACTGCTGCCCAGCGTATCATCGTCACGCACGGCACCATCCCGGTCATGGTGCGCTGGCTGCGCCAGAACGGCTACGACGCCAAAGGCTTCGATACCGAATTTGGCGACGAGCAGGCAGGGGAGGCGGCCGATGCGTGAATTCGCCCGCCTGTATGCCGAGCTGGATGAGACCACCTCGACCAAGCGCAAGCTGGACGCGCTGCAAGCCTATTTCGCCAGTGCTGCGCCGGAGAATGCCGCCTGGGCCGTCTATTTCCTGGCGGGCGGCAAGCCGCGCCAGGCGGTGCCGGTCAAGCTGCTGCGCCAGTATGCGACCGAGTATGCGGGACTGGACGCGTGGCTGTTCGACGAATGCTACGCGGCCGTCGGCGACCTGGCCGAGACCATAGCCCACATCCTGCCGGCGCCGGCGCATCAAAGCCGCATCGGCCTGGCGGAATGGATCGAACAGCGCATTGCGCCGCTGCGCGGCGCGCCGCCCGAGGACGTGCGCGACGCCTTGTTCCGTTACTGGGATGAGCTGGAGACGCGCGAGCGCTTCCTGCTGGTCAAGCTGATCGGCGGCGGGTTCCGGGTGGGCGTGTCGCGCCTGCTGGTCACGCGGGCGCTGAGCGCTATCGCGGCCGTGGACGGCAAGCTGGTGGCGCAGCGCTTGATGGGGTGGACCGATGGCAGCGTGCGGCCGACGGCGGCGGGCTTCCTGCAATTGATCGCCGCCCCCTCGGCGACCGAACATGCGGAACGGGGCGGGCAGCCGTATCCCTTCTTCCTGGCGCACGCCTTGCAGGCCGATCCGGCGACGCTTGGCGCTTTGGCCGACTGGCAGGTGGAATGGAAATACGACGGCATGCGCGCGCAGCTGGTGTCGCGCGGCGGCGTGAATTTCCTGTGGTCGCGCGGCGAAGAGTTGATCACCGAGCGCTTCCCTGAGCTGATGTCGATCCGCCTGCCGGCCGGCACGGTGATCGATGGGGAAATCCTGGTGTGGCCGGCAGGCGAAGCACCGGCGCCTTTCGCGGCGCTGCAAAAGCGCATCGGGCGCAAGCTGCTGGGCGCCAGGCTGCTGGCGGAGCTGCCCGCCGTCCTGGTGGCGTACGACTTGCTCGAGCTGGACGGGGTGGACGTGCGCCAGTTGCCGCAGCATGAGCGCCGTGCGCTGCTGGAACAACTGGTGGCGCAGGCGGACCAGCCCCAGCTGCGCCTGTCGCCGCTGGTCGCGGCGCAAGACTGGGCGGAACTGGCGCACATCCGCGCCGAATCGCGCGCGCGCGGGGTGGAGGGCATGATGCTCAAGGCGCGTGATGCGGGCTACGGCGTCGGGCGCACCAAGGATGGGGGAACCTGGTGGAAGTGGAAGATCGATCCCTTCAGCGTCGACGCGGTGCTGGTGTATGCCCAGGCCGGCCACGGGCGCCGGGCTTCCCTTTACACGGATTACACCTTCGCGGTGTGGGACCGCGACGCCGGCAGCGGGGAATTGCGGCTGGTGCCGTTCGCCAAGGCGTATTCCGGGCTGACCGACGCGGAGATCGCGCAAGTGGACAATGCGATCCGCCGCACCACCATCGAACGCTTCGGACCGGTGCGCAGCGTGAAGCCGACCATGGTGTTCGAAATCGGCTTTGAGGGCATCGCGCTGTCGCCGCGGCACAAATCGGGTATCGCTGTGCGCTTCCCGCGCATCCTGCGCCGGCGCGACGACAAGGCGGTGGAGGATGCCGATACCCTCGATACCCTGCGCAGCCTGCTGCCGCAAGCGCCGCCATGAGCCCGGCCTTCCCGCGCCCGCGTCCCTTGCCGCCACGCCGCACGCCGCCGGCGGCCGCAGCCAACCCGACCCCGGATCCGGCGCCGGATGCCGCATCCGGCGCCGGCACCGGCACCGCGCCCGATGTCACGTCAGGCACTGCATCCGGCGCCGCGCTTGGCCAGGCGGCCGGCGGCGCCGTGCCGCGCGGGGCCGGGGAGGGGCCGCGGCGCGTGGGTTCGGATGCCGGGCCATCGCGGGAAACGGTCGAAGAATGGTTCGCGGCGCGCGGCTGGACCATCTTCCCCTTCCAGCGCGCAGTATGGGACGCCGCGCAGCAGGGCAAGTCCGGCTTGCTGCACGCCACCACCGGCTCGGGCAAGACCTTGGCGGTCTGGCTGGCCACCTTGCAGCGTACGCAGCCCAGCCGCCTGCCGGGCCTGCGCGTGCTGTGGATTACGCCCATGCGCGCCCTGGCCGCCGACACATTGTGCGCCCTGCAGGCCTCGGCGGCCGAGCTGCTGCCCGGCTGGGACGTCGAAGCGCGCACCGGCGACACCGACGCCGCCGCCCGCGCCCGGCAAGCGCGCCACTTGCCGCATGCGCTGGTGACAACGCCCGAAAGCCTGACCCTGATGCTGACCCGCCCGCAAGCGCAAGACCTGTTTGCCCGGCTCGACATGCTGGTGGTCGACGAATGGCACGAACTGATGGGCAACAAGCGCGGCGTGCAGACCCAGCTCGCGCTGGCGCGGCTGCGCCGATGGCAACCGGGCCTGGTGGTATGGGGCCTGTCGGCCACGCTTGGCAATCTGCGGCAAGCGCGCGACGTATTGGCGCCCGACGGCGTGATCGTCGAAGGCCAGCTGCGCAAGGACTTACTGGTGGACACCCTGATCCCGGACCATCCCTCGCGCTTTCCCTGGGCCGGCCACCTTGGCATCCGGATGCTGGAGCCGGTCGCCAACGAGATCGCCCTGCACGCCAGCACCCTGGTGTTCTGCAATACCCGCTCGCAGGCGGAGCTGTGGTACCAGAACCTGCTGGACGCGCGGCCGGATTGGGCCGGCTTGATCGCGCTGCACCACGGCTCCCTGGACAAGGAAGTGCGCGCATGGGTCGAGCAAAGCCTCAAGCAAGGCAAGCTGAAAGCCGTGGTCTGCACCTCCAGCCTGGACCTGGGTGTCGATTTCCTGCCGGTCGAACGGGTGCTGCAGGTCGGCAGCGCGAAAGGCATCGCACGCCTGCTGCAGCGCGCCGGCCGCTCGGGACACGCGCCGGGACGCACCTCGCGCGTCACCCTGGTGCCCACGCACAGCCTGGAGCTGCTGGAGGCAGCCGGTGCCATCGCAGCCTTGCGTGCGCGCCATATCGAACCGCGCCTGCCGCCCGAGAAACCGCTGGACGTGCTGGTGCAGCACCTGGTGACCGTCGCCCTGGGCGGCGGCTTCCGCAGCGAAGAATTGCTGGCCGAAGTGCGCACGGCCTGGTCTTACCGCGCGCTGTCCGGCGAGGAATGGCAATGGGCGCTGGATTTTGTCGCACGCGGCGGCCAGAGCCTGTCGGCCTACCCGGAATACCGCCGCGTGCTGCCGGACGAGGCGGGCGTCTACCGCGTGCCCGATGCCGCCATCGCGCGCCGCCACCGCATGGGCATCGGCACCATCGTGTCGGAAGCCACCGTGCAAGTGAAGTACCTGAACGGCGGTGCGCTGGGCAGCGTGGAAGAGGGTTTCATTGCGCGGCTGTCGAAGGGCGACCACTTCCTGTTCGGCGGCCGCATCCTCGAATTCGTGCGCATGCATGACATGACGGCATTCGTGCGCCGCGCCAGCGGGGCCAAAGGCGCCGTGCCGCGCTGGCAGGGCGGCAAGATGCCGCTGTCCTCCGAGCTGGCCCACGCGGTACTGGAACAGTTGCGCCACGCCACCGAAGGCCGCTACGAAGGCCCGGAGATGCGGGCCATCCGTCCCTTGCTGGAAATCCAGCAGCGCTGGTCGGCCCTGCCCACGCCGGCCAGCACCGTCGCCGAAGCGCTGGACAGCCGCGAAGGGCACCACCTGTTCCTCTATCCTTTTGCCGGCCGCTCGGTGCACATCGGCCTCGCTTCTCTGCTGGCTTACCGCATTGCGCGCGCCCGGCCCGCCACGTTCTCGATTGCCGTCAACGATTACGGCATCGAACTGCTGGCGCCGGAACCCATGCCCTGGCGCGAAGCGCTCGGCGCCGGCGGTGCCTTCACCACCGGGCACTTGCTGGAGGACGTGCTGGCCAGCCTGAACGCCAGCGAGCTGTCGCAGCGCCGATTCCGCGAGATTGCGCGCATCGCGGGCCTGGTCTTCCAGGGCTATCCCGGCCAGCCAAAGAGCAACCGCCAGCTGCAGGCATCGTCGTCGCTGTTCTTTGAAGTCTTCCGCAAGCACGATGCGGGCAACCTCTTGCTGACGCAGGCGCAGCGCGAAGTGCTCGAACAGGAACTGGAACTGGGACGCTTGCGCACCACGCTGCAGGAACTGCAGCAGCGAGAGCTCAGCTTCCACGAAGTGAAGCGCGCCACGCCGTTCGGTTTCGCGTTGATGGTGGAGCGCTTCCGCGAACGGCTTACCACCGAAAGGCTGTCCGACCGCGTCGCACGCATGCTGCGCGAACTCGAGAAGGCGGCCGGGCCATGAATGCCTGCGCCACCGAACTGGCGGGCGAGCGCGTGCTCCTGCTGCCGCAGAAGGCCTTGTACTGGCCGGCGGGGAAAACCTTGATGGTGGCCGATATCCACTTCGGCAAGGCAGCCAGTTTCCGCGCACTGGGCGTGCCGGTGCCGCGCGGCACCACCAGCGAAAACCTGGCAACGCTGGACCACTTGATTGCCGCCCATGCCATCGAACGCATCGTCTTCCTGGGCGACTTCCTGCACGCGAAGGCGGCCCAGGCGCCCGCGACCTTGCAAGCCATGCTGGCCTGGCGCGAGCGGCATCCTGCGCTTGCACTGCTGCTGGTGCGCGGCAACCATGACCGGCATGCCGGCGATCCTTCCGAACTGCTCGAGGTGACGCTGGCCGACGAGCCGTATGCCTGCGGGCCGTTTGCCCTGTGCCACCACCCGGACCTGGCCTGCGCGTCCTACGTCATCGCAGGGCACGTGCACCCGGTCTACCATTTGCGCACGGCGCGTGAGTCGCTGCGCCTGCCTTGCTTTGTGCTCGGCACGCGGCGCGCCATCCTGCCGGCATTCGGCGCTTTTACTGGCGGGCATTCTTTGCTTCCGCACGTCACCGACCGGGTGTTTGTGGTGGCGGAAGAATTGGTTTTCCCAATCGAAATAAGGTAGGCAATATCCTACATTTGTCGCGCTGAACGTCCTATATTACCTGTACAGTGCTTGCAC
>CAMLRG010000094.1 GCA_946482335.1 uncultured Duganella sp.
GGCCAGGAAATCAATTTCACCGAGGAGGCTAAATAATGGCACTCGTTAAGATGAAGCCAACCTCCCCAGGCCGTCGCGGCATGGTGAAGGTTGTGAACGCCGACCTGTTCAAAGGCCGTCCGTTCGCCGCCCTGGTTGAGAAGAAGTCGAAGACTGCTGGCCGTAACAACAACGGTCACATCACCACCCGCCACATCGGCGGTGGCCACAAGCACCACTACCGCGTGGTGGACTTCAAGCGCAACAAGGATGGCATCCCTGCGAAAGTGGAACGTATCGAATACGATCCAAACCGTACCGCACACATCGCCCTGCTGTGCTACGCCGACGGCGAGCGCAAGTACATCATCGCCCCGAAGGGCGTGGCTGTCGGCGACACCCTGCTGAACGGTTCGGAAGCGCCGATCAAGGCCGGTAACTGCCTGCCAATCCGCAACATCCCAGTCGGCACCAACATCCACTGCGTGGAAATGCTGCCAGGTAAAGGCGCCCAGATGGCCCGTACCGCTGGCGCCGTTGTGGTCCTGATGGCCCGTGAAGGTACCTACGCCCAGGTTCGCCTGCGCTCCGGCGAAGTGCGCCGCGTGCACATCGAGTGCCGCGCCACCATCGGCGAAGTCGGCAATGCTGAACACAGCCTGCGCAAGATCGGTAAAGCTGGTGCGATGCGCTGGCGCGGTGTTCGCCCAACCGTCCGCGGTGTGGTGATGAACCCGATCGACCACCCGCACGGTGGTGGTGAAGGCCGTACCGCAGCTGGTCGTCATCCAGTGTCGCCATGGGGCCAGCAGACCAAGGGTAAGAAGACTCGCTCGAACAAGCGTACTTCTTCGATGATCGTCTCTCGCCGCGGCAAGAAATAAGGATAAACCATGACTCGTTCATTGAAAAAAGGGCCGTTCTGCGACGCCCACCTGGTGAAGAAAGTCGAAGCCGCGCAAGCGTCGAAAGACAAGAAGCCAATCAAAACCTGGTCCCGTCGTTCGACGATCATGCCTGACTTCATCGGTCTGACCATTGCCGTGCACAACGGCAAGGTGCACGTGCCTGTGTACGTTTCCGAGAACATGGTTGGTCACAAGCTCGGCGAATTCGCGCTGACCCGTACCTTCAAGGGCCACGCTGCTGACAAAAAGGCTAAGAAATAATGGAAACTAAAGCTATCCTCAAAGGCGTGCGCCTGTCGGATCAGAAAGGTCGCCTGATCGCTGACCTGATCCGCGGCAAGAAGGTCGACGCTGCGCTGAACATCCTGCAGTTCAGCCCTAAGAAAGGCGCGTTCATCGTCAAGAAAGTGCTGGAGTCCGCGATTGCGAACGCCGAGCACAACGACGGTGCCGACATCGACGAACTGTTCGTGAAGACCATTTACGTCGAAAAGGGCCCGATCCTGAAGCGCTTCACCGCGCGTGCAAAGGGTCGCGGCGACCGTATCTCGAAACAATCCTGTCACATTTACGTGACTGTCGGTAACTAAGGAGCTGCGATGGGTCAGAAAATTCATCCAACCGGTTTCCGTCTGGCGGTCACCCGTAACTGGGCATCTCGCTGGTACGCAACCAACGGTAACTTCGCTTCGATGCTGAACGAAGACCTGAAGGCACGTGCTTTCCTGAAGAAGAAGCTGAAGAACGCTTCCGTGGGCCGCATCGTGATCGAGCGTCCTGCCAAGAACGCCCGCTTCACCGTGTACAGCTCGCGTCCTGGCGTCGTGATCGGCAAGAAGGGCGAGGACATCGAAGTCCTGAAGTCCGCCCTGACCAAGATCATGGGCGTGCCAGTGCACGTGAACATCGAAGAAATCCGTAAGCCGGAAATCGACGCGCAACTGATCGCCGATTCGATCTCCCAGCAGCTGGAAAAGCGCATCATGTTCCGCCGCGCCATGAAGCGCGCCATGCAGAACGCCATGCGCCTGGGCGCCCAGGGCATCAAGATCATGTCCTCCGGCCGTCTGAACGGCATCGAGATCGCCCGTACCGAATGGTATCGCGAAGGCCGCGTGCCTCTGCATACCCTGAAGGCGGACATCGACTACGGTACCTCCGAAGCGTCGACCACCTACGGCATCATCGGTGTCAAGGTGTGGGTGTACAAGGGTGACCGCTCCGCCACCGGCGAAGCACCAGTCATCGACACCCCGGCGGAAGAGAAGAAGCCACGTGGCCCGCGCCGCGACGACGGTAAGCCAGCTGGCCGCCGTCCAGCTCCAGGCGCCAAAGCCCCAGCCGCCCGCCGCGCTGCCAAGCCGGCTGCAGCTGACAAAGCAGGAGAATAAGCATGCTGCAACCTAGCCGCAGGAAATATCGTAAAGAGCAGAAAGGCCGCAACACCGGCATTTCGCACACCACCGGCACTTCGGTGTCGTTCGGCGAGTTCGGCCTGAAGGCCGTGGCACGCGGCCGTATCACCGCGCGCCAGATCGAGTCCGCACGTCGTGCGATGACCCGTCACATCAAGCGTGGTGGCCGTATCTGGATCCGTGTGTTCCCGGACAAGCCAATCTCCAACAAGCCTGCCGAAGTCCGTATGGGTAACGGTAAGGGCAATCCGGAGTACTACGTTGCCGAAATTCGTCCAGGCAAAGTCCTGTACGAAATGGATGGCGTTGCTGAAGAACTGGCACGCGAAGCGTTCCGTCTGGCCGCTGCTAAACTGCCTCTGGCAACCACCTTCGTGGTGCGCCAGGTTGGCCAATAATTGGAGTGAAATATGAAAGCATCTGAACTCCGTGGCAAAGACCAGGCTGCACTGCAGAAAGAACTGAACGACCTGCTGAAGGCCCAGTTCGGTCTGCGTATGCAAGCTGCTACCCAGCAGCTGGGCAACACCTCGCAGCTGAAGAAGGTCCGCCGCGACATCGCCCGCGTGAAAACGGTAATGAACTCGAAGGAAGCGAAATGACCGAACAAGTTAAGCTGAAGCGTACTCTGATCGGTAAAGTCGTGTCCGACAAGATGGACAAGACCGTTACCGTTCTGATCGAGCGTCACGTCAAGCACCCTCTGTATGGCAAGATCATCGTGCGCAGCGCCAAGTACCACGCGCACGACGAGTCCAACCAGGTCAAGGCCGGTGATACGGTCGAGATCCAGGAAGGCCGTCCGATCTCCAAAACGAAGGCGTGGACGGTGACCCGTGTAGTGCAAGCTGCACAAATCGTCTAAGTAAGTTGCAAGCCGGGAGCGTGAGTTCCCGGCCACAATTTAATTAGTTCTTGCAGGCCCGCAGGTTTTATGCAATACTTGCGGGCTTCGTCCATGTATCCGCCGCAAAGTTTCTCTCCGCAGACGCGATAGCGGTCAGTACTTGTATGAAGATCAAGCACCCAATCAGGCGGCATTGTGCCGTTTGGCGGGACCAAGACTGACCGATGTCCGCATTGTGTGGATTCTTCGGCTTAAGTTGGGAAAGAGATAACTATGATTCAAACTGAAAGCCGGCTCGAAGTAGCCGACAACACCGGTGCCAAGGAAGTCATGTGCATCAAGGTGTTGGGCGGTTCCAAGCGCCGTTACGCTGGCATCGGCGACGTGATCAAGGTCACCGTAAAGGTGGCTCAGCCTCGCGGCCGTGTCAAAAAAGGTGAAATTTATAACGCCGTGGTTGTGCGCACCGCTAAGGGTGTTCGCCGCCAGGACGGTTCCCTGGTGAAGTTCGATGGCAATGCCGCTGTCCTGCTGAACAACAAGCTGGAACCGATCGGTACCCGTATCTTCGGCCCAGTGACCCGCGAACTGCGCACTGAGAAGTTCATGAAGATCGTGTCCCTGGCACCGGAAGTCCTGTAAGGAGTCAGACAATGGATAAGATTCGCAAAAACGACGAAGTCATCGTCCTGACTGGTAAGGACAAGGGCAAGCGCGGCGTAGTGACCCAGCGTGTAGACGCTGAGCACGTCGTGGTGGAAGGCGTTAACGTGGCCAAGAAGGCCGTTAAGCCGAACCCGATGACTGGTGTTCAAGGTGGCATCGTTGACAAGACCATGCCGATCCACGTGTCCAACGTTGCGCTGTTCAACGCTGCGACCGGTAAGGCAGATCGCGTAGGCTTCAAGGAAGTGGACGGTAAAAAAGTCCGCGTCTTCAAGTCGAACGGCGAAGTAGTGAAAGGGTAATCAGAAATGGCCCGTCTGCAACAACTGTACAAAGACAAGATCGTCGCTGAGCTGACCGGCAAGTTCGGTTACACCTCCGTGATGGAAGTGCCGCGCCTGACCAAGATCACCCTGAACATGGGTCTCTCGGAAGCCGTGGCTGACAAGAAAATCATCGAGCACGCTGTTGGCGACCTGACCAAGATCGCCGGCCAGAAGCCAGTCGTGACCAAGGCCCGTAAGGCAATCGCAGGTTTCAAGATCCGCGAAGGCTACCCGATCGGTACCATGGTGACCCTGCGCGGCGCCCGCATGTACGAATTCCTGGACCGTCTGATCACCGTGGCCCTGCCGCGCGTGCGTGACTTCCGTGGTGTGTCTGGCAAATCCTTCGATGGCCGTGGTAACTACAACATCGGCGTGAAAGAACAGATCATCTTCCCGGAAATCGAGTACGACAAGATCGACGCACTGCGTGGTATGAACATTTCGATCACCACCACCGCGAAGACCGACGACGAAGCCAAAGCGCTGCTCGCCGCCTTTAAATTCCCGTTCAGGAACTAAACGATCATGGCAAAACTCGCACTGATTAACCGTGAACAGAAGCGTGCCGACCTGGTAGCCAAATTCGCTGCCAAGCGCGCCGCTCTGAAGGCCATCATTGATGACCAGACCAAGTCGGAAGAAGAGCGTTACGAAGCGCGCCTGAAGCTGCAGGCCCTGCCACGTAACTCGGCTCCAACCCGTCAGCGCAACCGCTGCCAGGTAACCGGTCGCCCACGCGGCACCTTCCGTAAATTCGGCCTGGGCCGTATCAAGCTCCGTGAATTCGCTATGCGTGGCGAGATCCCGGGTATGACCAAAGCCAGCTGGTAATAGGAGAATAAGCAATGAGTATGAGCGATCCTATCGCCGATATGCTGACCCGCATCCGCAACGCACAAACCGTGCAAAAGACCTCCGTGGCCATGCCATCGTCGAAGGTCAAAGTTGCGATTGCCAACGTCCTGAAAGACGAGGGTTACATTGAAGATTTCGCCGTGTCCACCAACGAGGGCAAGTCGGAACTGAAAATCGGTTTGAAATATTATGTAGGCCGTCCTGTGATCGAGCGTCTGGAACGTGTTTCGCGTCCAGGCCTGCGTATCTACAAAGGCAAAGATGAGATCCCAACCGTGATGAACGGCCTGGGCGTGGCAATCGTGTCGACCCCGAAAGGCGTCATGACCGATCGCAAGGCGCGCGCTACCGGTGTTGGTGGCGAAGTCATCTGCTTCGTGGCTTAAGGAGTAACACAATGTCTCGTGTAGCTAAAATGCCGATCGTTGTGCCTGCTGGCGCCGAAGTTGCCATCTCCGCACAAGCGATCACCGTCAAGGGCCCGCTGGGCACCCTGACCCAGAGCCTGAACGGCCTGGTAAAAGTTGAAAACAACGCTGGCACCCTGTCCTTCGACGTGGTGAACGACAGCCGTGAATCGAACGCCATGTCCGGCACCCTGCGTGCCCTGGTCAACAACATGGTGGTGGGCGTCACCAAGGGCTTCGAGAAGAAGCTGTCCCTGGTCGGCGTGGGCTACAAGGCCCAGGCTCAAGGCGACAAGCTGAACCTGTCCCTGGGCTTCTCGCACCCGGTCGTTCACGACATGCCTGCCGGCGTGAAGTGCGCCACCCCGACCCCAACCGAGATCGTGATCTCTGGCGTTGACCGCCAAAAGGTTGGCCAGGTGGCTGCCGAAGTGCGTGCTTACCGCTCCCCTGAGCCTTACAAGGGCAAGGGTGTCCGCTATGTGGACGAAGTGGTTAAGCTCAAAGAAACCAAGAAGAAGTAATTAGGGGCTGACGATGGACAAAAAAGAATCTCGTCTGCGCCGCGGACGTCAAACTCGCATCAAGATCGCGCAACTGAAAGTGAACCGCCTGTCGGTCCACCGCACCAACCTGCACATTTACGCGAACCTGATCAGCCCGGACGCCAAAGTTCTGGTTTCGGCCTCGACCGTGGAAGCGGAAGTGCGCGCCGAGCTGGCTGGCAAGTCTGGCAAGGGTGGCAACGCCGCCGCTGCCGCACTGGTTGGCAAGCGTGTCGCAGAAAAAGCACTGAAAGCGGGCATCACCGAAGTCGCCTTCGACCGCTCCGGTTTCCGTTACCACGGCCGTGTGAAGGCGCTGGCAGAAGCCGCGCGCGAAGCTGGCCTGAAGTTCTAAGGGTACGATCATGGCAAAAATGCAAGCAAAAATGGCATCCGATAAGCCGGATGATGGCATGCGCGAAAAAATGATCGCGATCAACCGCGTGACCAAAGTGGTCAAGGGTGGTCGCATCATGGGCTTCGCAGCGCTGACCGTGGTGGGTGACGGCGATGGCCGCATCGGCATGGGCAAGGGCAAGTCGAAGGAAGTTCCGGTCGGTGTGCAGAAGGCAATGGAAGAAGCCCGCCGCAACCTGATCAAGGTTCCTCTGAAGAACGGCACCCTGCAGCACACCGTCACCGGCCGCCACGGCGCGTCGAAAGTGATGATGTCGCCAGCCAAGCCTGGTACCGGCGTGATCGCTGGTGGCGCCATGCGCGCGATCTTCGAGGTGATGGGCGTGACCGACGTGGTGGCAAAGTCCACCGGTTCGAACAACCCATACAACCTGGTGCGCGCCACCCTGGACGGCCTGGCCAAAATGAGCACTCCAGCTGACATCGCTGCCAAGCGCGGCAAGTCGGTTGAAGAGATCCTGGGTTAATAGGGAGCACTTCAATGAGCACTATCAAAGTCAAACTGGTGAAGGGCCTGATCGGCACCCGTCAAGACCACCGCGCCACCGTGCGTGGCCTGGGCCTGCGTCGTGTGAACTCTGTCAGCGAACTGCAGGACACCCCTGCTGTGCGCGGCATGATCAACAAGGTCGCCTACCTCGTTAAAGTCGTTTCCTAAGCGACCCTTAGGAACTGGAGAAAACAATGCAACTGAATACCATTCAACCAGCAGAAGGCGCGAAGCACGCTAAGCGCCGCGTTGGCCGCGGTATCGGCTCCGGCCTGGGTAAAACCGCAGGCCGCGGCCACAAGGGTCAGAAATCGCGTTCGGGCGGCTTCCACAAAGTCGGCTTCGAAGGCGGTCAAATGCCTCTGCAGCGTCGTCTGCCTAAGCGTGGCTTCAAATCGCTGAATGCTACTTTCAAGGCTGAAGTGCGTCTGTCCGACCTGAACGCCCTGGCTGTCGGTGAAGTCGACATCCTGGTGCTGAAACAGGCCGGCGTGCTGAATGTTCTGGCACGCGACGTACGTGTGATCGCTTCCGGCGAAATCACCAAAGCAGTGACCGTCAAAGGCCTGAAGGTGACCGCTGGCGCGAAAGCAGCCATCGAAGCAGCTGGCGGCTCGGTAGCCTGAGTCAGCTAGCTTAATCGGAGCGAAAATTGGCAACAAACCAACAGCTTGCTAAATCCGCCGCCGCCGGCTTCCCCTGGAACCGGCTGTGGTTTTTGCTGGGCGCTCTGGTGGTGTACCGTATCGGTGCACACATCCCTGTGCCGGGTGTTAACCCGGTAGAGCTGGCACGGTTGTTCGAATCGCAGCAGAACGGCATCCTGGGCATGTTCAACATGTTCTCCGGTGGCGCGCTGTCGCGGTTCACGATCTTTGCCCTGGGCATTACTCCATACATTTCGGCCTCGATCATCATGCAGCTGGTGTCGATCGTGTCGCCGACCATGGAGGCGCTGAAAAAGGAAGGTGAGGCGGGCCGTCGCAAGATTACCCAATACACCCGCTATGCAACTGTCGGTCTGGCCCTGTTCCAGGCGTTCGGCATCGCGGTCGCGCTGGAATCCCAGCCCGGCCTGGTGATCGACCCTGGCATGGGCTTCCGCTTCGTCACCGTGGTGACGCTGCTGACCGGCACCATGTTCGTGATGTGGTTGGGCGAGCAGATTACCGAGCGCGGTCTTGGTAACGGCATCTCGATCATCATCTTCGCCGGTATCGCCGCAGGGCTGCCGAGCGCACTGGGCGGCTTGTTCTCCCAGGTGTCGCAAGGCGCCATCGGGGCACCGTCGGCGATCCTCATCGTGGTCCTGGTGGCAGCCGTCACCTACGCGGTGGTGTTCGTGGAACGTGGTCAGCGCAAGATCCTGGTCAATTACGCCAAACGTCAGGTCGGTAACAAGATCTACGGTGGGCAGACCAGCCACCTGCCGCTCAAGCTCAACATGGCAGGCGTGATTCCGCCGATCTTCGCTTCGTCGATTATCTTGTTCCCGGCTACCATCGTGGACTGGTTTTCGAAAGGTGCGGACACCTCCAACCCGGTGGTCCGCTTCCTGAAAGATCTGGCTGCGTCGATGGCTCCTGGTGAGCCGATCCATGCACTGCTGTACGCTGTGGCAATCATTTTCTTCTGCTTCTTCTACACCGCACTGGTGTTCAACAGCAAAGAAACTGCGGACAACTTGAAGAAGAGCGGGGCCTTTGTGCCAGGGATTCGTCCCGGTGAGCAGACAGCCCGTTACATCGACAAGATCCTGATGCGATTGACCCTGGCGGGTGCGCTGTATATCACCGCCGTGTGCTTGCTGCCTGAATTCATGGTGGCGCAATGGAAGGTGTCGTTCTATTTTGGCGGTACTTCGCTGTTGATTATTGTAGTTGTGACCATGGACTTCATGGCGCAAGTGCAAAACTATGTGATGTCGCAGCAATACGAATCGCTGCTGCGCAAAGCTAACTTCAAGGGCGGGATTCCGACACGATAAATGGCAAAAGACGACGTAATTCAGATGCAGGGTGAGATCCTGGAGAACTTGCCCAACGCAACTTTTAGGGTAAAGCTGGAAAACGGCCACGTGGTACTCGGCCACATTTCGGGTAAAATGCGCATGAACTACATCCGCATTCTCCCTGGCGACAAGGTCACGGTTGAATTGACGCCTTACGACCTGAGCCGGGCCCGTATTGTGTTCCGGACAAAGTAATTAATTAAGCAATTTCGAACATAAGAGAGTGCAATCATGAAAGTTAACGCTTCAGTCAAGCGCATCTGCCGCAACTGCAAGATCATCAAGCGCAAGGGCGTGGTCCGCGTAATCTGCGTGGAAGCTCGTCACAAGCAGCGTCAAGGTTAATTCGAGGGAATAACGAATGGCACGTATTGCAGGGGTTAACATCCCAAACCATAAGCACACCGTTATCGGCCTGACCGAGATCTACGGTATCGGCCGTCCTCGTTCGCAGTTCATCTGCGCACAAGCCGGCGTTGCAACCAACAAGAAGGTCAAGGACCTGGACGACAGCGAACTGGAAAAGCTGCGTGAAGAAATCGGCAAATTCGTGGTTGAGGGTGACCTGCGCCGCGAACTGTCGATGAACATCAAGCGTCTGATGGACCTGGGCTGCTACCGTGGTCTGCGTCACCGTAAGGGCCTGCCGGTCCGCGGCCAGCGCACCCGCACCAATGCACGTACCCGCAAGGGCCCGCGCAAAGCCGCTCAATCGCTGAAGAAATAATCTAGGGAACTACTATGGCTAAGCAACAAAGCTCCGCAGCAGCCGCTCGCGTACGCAAGAAAGTCAAGAAGAACGTCGCTGAAGGTATCGCACACGTTCACGCTTCCTTCAACAACACCATCATCACCATCACCGACCGCCAGGGCAACGCTCTGTCGTGGGCGACCTCCGGTGGTGCTGGCTTCAAGGGTTCGCGTAAGTCGACCCCGTTCGCAGCGCAGGTTGCTGCCGAAGCCGCTGGTAAAGTGGCGCAGGAATGCGGCGTGAAGAACCTGGAAGTTCGCATCAAGGGCCCTGGTCCTGGCCGCGAATCCGCTGTCCGCGCACTGAACAACCTGGGCATCAAGATCACCGAGATCCAGGACGTGACCCCAGTGCCGCACAACGGCTGCCGCCCTCCAAAGCGTCGTCGTATCTAAATTCAGCCTGACATTGGCCGGTCTGGTGTGGACCGGCCACCGTCTTCTGAACACAAAATCGCTGGAACAGTGAACCGGAAACGGTTATACTGTCCGGCTATTTTCGCCTTTCCGGTTCGCCGCTGAGGCGATAGCCACGCCTGAGCCGAAAGTGGGCCAGGCTAGCGCCTAACCGCATACCGATGCGGCTGGGGCGTCATTCAATCATTAAAGGAAATTACCGTGGCACGTTATATCGGACCAAAAGCAAAACTGTCCCGCCGTGAAGGCACCGACCTGTTCCTGAAGAGCGCACGCCGCTCCCTGGATTCCAAGTGCAAACTGGACGTCAAGCCAGGCCAGCACGGCGTGAAATCCGGCGCCCGCACCTCCGACTACGGCAACCAGCTGCGCGAAAAGCAGAAGGTCAAGCGTATGTACGGCGTGCTGGAACGCCAGTTCCGTCGCTACTTCGCTGAAGCTGAGCGCCGCAAGGGCCCAACCGGCGAAACCCTGCTGTCCCTGCTGGAATCCCGCCTGGACAACGTCGCCTACCGCATGGGCTTCGGCTCGACCCGCGCTGAAGCGCGTCAGCTGGTTTCCCACAAAGCCTTCACCGTGAACGGCAACGTGGTGAACATCCCTTCGTACAACGTGAAGACCGGCGACGTGATCGCCGTGCGCGAAAAGTCGAAGAAGCAGACCCGTATCGTTGAAGCGCTGTCGCTGGCTGAACAAGTTGGCATGCCAGCTTGGGTGTCGGTTGACTCCAAGAAAATGGAAGGTACCTTCAAGTCCCTGCCAGAGCGCAACGAAATCGCTGCTGACGTCAACGAATCGCTGATCGTCGAACTGTATTCCCGTTAATCGCGGGTGCTGTACCAAGGCGGGACGCGGTCCCGCCTTTTCCATTTAATGCCATCAGCCTTATCGGTGTAACGAGCCGAGGGTAATGAAAAGGACATTTACATGCAAAATAGCTTGTTGAAACCACGTATTATCGATGTTGAAGCCCTGGGCCACGGTCACGCCAAAGTCGTGATGGAGCCGTTCGAGCGCGGCTACGGCCACACTCTGGGCAACGCGCTGCGCCGCGTGCTGCTGTCTTCGATGACCGGCTTTGCGCCGACCGAAGTCACCATCGCCGGTGTCGTTCACGAGTACTCCTCGCTGGACGGCGTGCAGGAAGACGTGGTTGACCTGCTGCTGAACCTGAAGGGTGTCGTGTTCAAGGTGCACAACCGTGACTCCGTGACCCTGACCCTGAAGAAGGAAGGCGAAGGCCCCGTGATGGCGTCGGATATCGACCTGCCACACGACGTCGAGCTGATCAACCCGGATCACGTGATCGCCAACCTGACCGCTGGCGGCAAGCTGGACATGCAGATCAAGGTCGAAAAAGGCCGCGGCTACGTTCCTGGTAACGTGCGTCGCCTGTCGGAAGACGCCAACAAGACCATCGGCCGCATCATCCTGGACGCTTCGTTCTCGCCAGTGCGCCGTGTTTCCTACGCTGTCGAATCGGCGCGTGTGGAACAGCGTACCGACCTGGACAAGCTGATCATCAACATTGAAACCAATGGCGTGATCACCCCGGAAGAAGCGATCCGTCAATCGGCCCGCGTGCTGGTCGACCAGCTGAATGTGTTCGCCGCCCTGGAAGGCACCGAAACCACGGCTGAAGCGCCATCGCGCGCCCCAATGGTCGATCCGATCCTGCTGCGTCCAGTGGACGACCTGGAACTGACCGTGCGTTCGGCAAACTGCCTGAAAGCGGAAAACATTTACTACATCGGCGACCTGATCCAGCGCACCGAAAACGAGCTGCTGAAGACCCCGAACCTGGGCCGCAAGTCGCTGAACGAAATCAAGGAAGTGCTGGCATCCCGCGGCCTGACCTTGGGCATGAAACTCGAGAACTGGCCGCCGGCTGGTCTGGAGAAGTAATTTCCAGATTTGGTGACAGTGCTGGACATCGCGCAGCGATGTTCTGCCCTGTCACCAACTGATTAGCAGTACCGCTTGGCGCATCTTGCGCCGGGCGTTTTCAACCATAACCGGACCGCGCCCTGGCTTGGCCTTGGCGATCGAAGATCTCGGATTTAAACATTATCGAAAGGAAGTACCATGCGTCACCGTCACGGCCTCCGTAAACTGAACCGTACCTCGTCCCACCGTCTGGCAATGCTGCGCAACATGACTGTTTCGCTGCTGCGTCACGAAGCGATCAAGACCACCCTGCCAAAGGCAAAGGAACTGCGTCGCGTTGTGGAACCGATCCTGACCCTGGGCAAGACCGACTCCCTGGCCAACAAGCGCCTGGCTTTCTCCCGTCTGCGCGACCGCGAGATGGTTCTGAAGCTGTTCGCTGAACTGGGCCCACGTTACGCCAACCGCAACGGCGGTTACCTGCGTATCCTGAAAATGGGTTTCCGTCATGGCGACAACGCTCCAATGGCTTTCGTTGAGCTGGTGGACCGTCCAGAAGTCACCTCCGCTGAAGAGGCACCAACCGCTGAGTAATCTCAGTCAGGTTCATTAAAAAGCCGGGCATTGCCCGGCTTTTTTTATATTGGAAGTCTGACCCTAGCGCCACCCCAGGCGTTTCAGCAGCGGCGCGCCGTATTTGTATTCGGTCAGCATGTTCTGGTCGCTGATGATTTCCAGCGGCCGGCCGGCGCTGCGCGCCATCGCGGCTGCATCGTAGGGAATAAAGCGCCGGAGATCCGCCTGAACGCGGGCCTTGACCTCCGGCTGCGTCACGTCGACCAGTGCGCCCAGGCGCCGCACGGCTTCCGCCTCGTCCGGCAACGCCAGGGTATCGCCCGCCACGACGAAATTGCGCAGCTGGTAGACCTTGCCGAACACGCTGGCCGCCGTCTTGTAGGCATCCGGCGAACTGGTGCTGTTGAAGGCCAATACCCCATCCGGGTTCAGGTGGCTGCGCACGACCCGCAGGAAGTCCTGGCTCAGCAGCATGGTGATGTAGGCGCGGTAGTGGAAAGTGGTGTTCATCACCAAGAGGTCGTACTTTTCCTGCGGATGCCGTTTCAGCCAGCGCCGGCCGTCGTCGAAATGCATGACGATGCGCGGGTCGTCGAGGATGGGACGCACCGCCTCGTACTGCCGGATGATGTCGACATAGCCCGGATTAATTTCCAGCACGTCGATGCGTTCCACGCCGGGGAAGGATTGCAGCACGCGTGTCCAGGAGCCGCCGCTCATGCCCAGCACCAGGATGCGCTTGGGCTGCGGCTTGACGGCAGCCAGCAGGTAGACACGCGAAATCAGGTTGCTGTCCAGCATATAGTCCGTGTTGATGCGGCCATCGTAAGCATTGCCGCCGTAGACAATATCGCCTTTGCGTTCGTCGCGCAGCAGGTGGATGATGCCGTAACGGTTCTCCACTGCCGTCTTGAACGGGGGCGTGCCGTCGTTGATGCCGTTCACCAGCGCGGGCAGCATGGTGGGCGGTACGGCGAGGACGCCGGCGCCTGCCAATGCGGCACCGCCCAGCAGCGCGGGCAGCGCCAGAGGCCCGCCGCCGGCGTGCCAGCAGAAGGCTGCCGTCACCAGTGTGGCGCCCGCCATCAGCGCAAAGCTTTGCTGCAGCGTGCAGTAATGCAGGATCAGGAAGCCCGTCACCAGGGGGCCCAGCGTCGAGCCGGCGATATTGGCGAAGTAGACGCGCGACACCGAAGAACCGACGCGGCCGGCACTGCTGGACGAACCGAGATGGTGCGCTATCGGAAACACGATGCTTTTCAGCGCCGCCGTCAGCAGCACGCACACCATCAGCACAGCGGTGCCTTGGCCCGCGGAGTTGCCGATGGCATGGACCACCAGCCATGGCATTGCCATGTCCGTCACGGCCGCCACCAGCAGGACGCCGGCGGCAATGAAGAACAGCTTGCCGCCGCGTGCGCAATAGCGTTTGCCCCAGGCCGCACCCAGCGCAATGCCCAGCAGGTAAAGCGCCAGGATGATCCCGAATGCTTGCGGCGCCCCTTCATAGACAAAGCTCGCCATGCGCACCCACAGGATTTCCTGGCTCAGGCTAAGGAAGCCCATCAGGAAGGAAAGCAGATGTGCCGCGCCGATCATGCCACCGCCTTGGGCCGCGCAATGTAAATCACGCTGGCCACGATGAAGTTGCCGGCCGCCGCCAGGTAGATCGACTGGTCCAGCGTCAGGTGCTGGAACAGCAGCACGCCGGCCGCGAGCGCGCCGAGCGCGGCGCCCATCGTGTTGGACCAATACAGCTTGCCGATGGAGACGCCGACATTGGCGTTGCCGCGGAACAGGTGGGCCACCAGCATGGGCAGGGTTGCGCCCATCAGGCTGGCCGGCACCAGGATCAGCAGGAAATTGACGGCCGCGATCACCGGCAGGCTGCTTTGCAGGAAGCGCGCGCCGACCGCCGGGATCAGGAAGGGACTGGCGGCGCCGAACAAGCCGATGCCCAGCTCGCACAAGGCGAACAGCTCGACGGTGCGGTGGCCCATGCGGTCCGCCAGCTGGCCGCCGGCCAATGCGCCGCAACCGAGGCCGAGCATGAAGGTCGAGACCACGATGGTGATCGATTCGATATCGACGCCGAAAGTGCCGAACAATAGCCGCTGCCAGGCCACCTGGTAAATCAGCGCCGAGACGCCGGACAGGAAGAAAACGGTCAGCAGCAGCGCTTCAAAACGTTTGGATACGCCTTGCATTACTTTCTCAGCGCGGAGAATTCCGACGTCTTGTGCCATTGCGGTACTTGCTTGGCATTGGCCACGTCGAGGCCGACCTGGAACAGCAGCTGGATATCCTGCACGCCGCCGCTGAAGTCCCAGTTGTCGCGCACCATATCGGTGGGCTGGTGGTAGTCGTGGGCCGTGTAGCGGTCCACCACTTCGCGCGCATACGTATCGGGCTTGCCGACGTAGTTGGAACGCGCCTTGGTGTACAGCACCGGCACGCCCACGCGCGCGAATTCCAGCTGGTCGGCGCGGTAGAAGGTGCCGGTCTCGGGACGCGAGTTCGGCACCGTCTTGCGGCCCTGCGCCGCGGCGTATTTGGTCAGCAAATCGTCCAACGTGGAATGGCCGGACGTGACGTTCTCGATCTGCGCCGTGCGGCCCCACGCGTTGACGCCGTCGATATTGATATTTGCCACCGTGCGAGCGATCGGGTACAGCGGCTTGTGCGCGTAATGCTTCGCGCCCAGCAGGCCGCGTTCTTCGGCGGTGGTGGCGATGAACAGGACCGAGCGTTTGGGCGCCTTCGGCAAGGCCTTGTAAGCCTTGGCCAGTTCCAGCAGCGCGGCGGTGCCGGACGCATTGTCCAGGGCGCCGTAGAAGATCTTGTCGCCGTGCTTGCCCAGGTGGTCCCAATGCGCGGAGTAGATCACATATTCGTCTTTCAGCTTCGGGTCGGAGCCGGGCAGCAGCGCCACCACATTATGCGAATCGAGGAAGCGGCGCTGGTTCTCGATGTCGAAATTGGCGACGCCGTTCAGGCTGACCGGTTTGAAGTCCTTCTTCAATGCGGCCTGCTTCAACTGGGTGAAATCGAGGCCGGCCGCGGCAAACATTTCGCGCGCCTTGTCCTCATGGATCCAGCCCGGAATTTCCGGCGTTTCCTTGCCGCCGTCGGCCAGCGAGAATTGCTCGCCGATGCCACCCTGGCGCACCACGGCGTAAGGGTAGGCGGCCGGCTTGGTCTCGTGCACGATGATGGCCGCCGCGGCGCCCATTTTGGCGGCGATCTCGTATTTGTAGGTCCAGCGGCCGTAATAGGTCATTTCCTCGCCCTTGAACATGGCGGGGTCGAGGCGCGATGGGTCGCGCGGGTCGGGAATCGCGGGATCGTTGATCAGCATGACGATGGTCTTGCCACGCACGTCGACGCCCTTGAAGTCGTCCCAGCCGTATTCCGGCGCCACGGCGCCATAACCGACGAAGACGATTTCCGAATCCTTGATGCGCACCGAGGTGTCGGGACCGGTCGAGGAAGCCACGAAATCGTCCGGGAAGGTGAGGGCGACGCGCTTGCCGCCGATGGTATAGCTGAAACGCGGGCTTGGCGTCTGGCTGCGCATCGGTACTTTCTGCACCCAGCTGCCGTCCGGATTGCCCGGTTTCAAACCGAGCGCCTTGAATTGCCCGGTCAGCCAGGCGACGGTTTTCTGCTCGCCTTTCGAACCGGGCGCGCGGCCTTCGAATTCGTCGGATGCCAGGACTTTGATGCTGGCCAGCAGGCCGGGTTCGGTGATCGCGCTGGGGGCCTTGTCGCCCGCCATGGCCGGCAGCGCGAGGAGGCCCGCCGCGGCGGCGGCCAGTATCTTATTTGACATCATTAACTCCAAGAAAAAGACGGCCAAGTCTCGCATATTCCCGGCAGAAAAGCATCGTCCGGTGTACTATTTGGCCGTCTGCAAGTTTCACCCGAATCGACTATGTTCCGCAAAGCGTCCCCCCTCCGCACGTGGCTGCTGGCCGCGCTATCGCTGCTTGTTTTCCTGTTCGCCGGCACCGCGCGGGCCGAGGAGGAATTCCTCGATCCGCAGGTAGCATTCAAGTTTTCCGCCAAGGTGGTGGAGGGCAAGGCCATCGCCGTGACGTATGAGATTGCGGACGGCTATTACATGTACCGCGAACGCTTCAAGTTCGTGGCGGAAGGGGCCACGCTCGGCGAGCCGCAAATCCCACCGGGCAAAGTGAAATACGATGAAACTTTTGCCAAGGATGTCGAGACCTACCGTCACCAGGTAACGGTGGTCATTCCTGTCCAGGCGCCCGGGCCGTTCACCCTGAAGGCGACCAGCCAGGGGTGCTCGGACAAAGGCTTGTGCTATTCGCCGATGGAATCGACAGCGCGCCTGATGGTGGTGGGCGTTGGCAGCTCCTCGGCGGCAAACGGCTTGTTCGGCCTGGGCGCCGGGCAGGGCGCGCCAACCGGTGCGCAAAGCGCGCCTGGCGCAGCGCCCCAGGGTGCGGTGGATACGCCGGCTGGCGCCTCGGCTCCCGCCGCCGGTACCGCCGTCGCGGCCGATGGCCAAGCCACGAGCGCCGTGCCGGCTGGCAGCGCTGGCGTGGCGACCGGCGACAGCGAAATGGGCCGCATCGAATCCGCCCTGAAAGGCGGCAGCCTGCTGGTGATCGCGCCCCTGTTCATCCTGCTGGGCCTGGGCCTGTCCTTCACCCCCTGCGTATTGCCGATGGTGCCGATCCTGTCATCCATCATCGTCGGCGACGGTTCGGCCGGCAAGCGCTCGCGCGGCCTGGTGCTGTCGGTCAGCTATTCGCTGGGCATGGCGATCGTCTACACCGCCCTCGGGATTGCCGCCGGCCTGATCGGGCAGGGGCTCTCTGCTGCGCTGCAAAACCCCTGGGTGCTGGGCGCCTTCGGCCTGCTGATGGCGGGCATGGCGCTGTCCATGTTCGGCGTGTACGAATTACAGGTTCCAGCCGCCTTGCAATCGCGGCTGGCCAGCGCCTCCAACCGCCAATCCGGCGGCAAGCTGGCCGGCGTGTTTGCCATGGGGGCCATCTCCGCCCTGATCGTCGGTCCCTGCGTGGCGGCCCCGCTGGCTGGCGCCCTGGTGTACATCAGCCAGACCCGCGACGTGGTGGTCGGCGGCAGCGCCCTGTTCTCGATGGCGGTGGGCATGAGTATTCCGCTCTTGCTGGTTGGCGTGTCGGCCGGCGCCCTGGTGCCGCGCGCTGGCCTCTGGATGGAAGCGGTGAAACGCTTCTTCGGCGTGCTGATGCTGGCTATGGCCTGGTGGCTGGTATCGCCGGTATTGCCGGGTAAGGTGCAAATGCTTGGCTGGGCCATCCTTGGCGTCGGCTACGCGTTTTACCTGCTGACCCATGAGCGCGGCAAATGGGTACCGAAAGTGATCGCCACCCTGTTCGCAACATTGGGAATTATTCAAATCGCGGGACTGGCGACCGGCAGCGCCGATCCGCTGCACCCGATCGAGCGCCTGGCCGGACGTGCCGACCGTCACCTGGAATTCCGCCGCATTAAAACGGTGGCCGACCTGGATGCCGTGCTGGCGCAAACCGGCGGTAAAACCGTGCTGCTCGATTTTTATGCCGACTGGTGCGTGTCGTGCAAGGAAATGGAAAAGCTGACCTTTATCGATCCGGTTGTCCAGCAAAAACTCGCCAACACGATTTTGCTGCAGGTCGATGTCACGGCGAATAACGACGACGATAAGGCCATGCTGCAACGATTTAAATTATTCGGCCCGCCGGGCATTATCATGTTCAATGCCGCCGGACAGGAAATTCCCGATTCGCGGGTAATTGGATTCCAGAATACCGAGAAATTCCTGCGCTCGCTGGAAAGACTGAATTAATTCCCCCCCGAGGGCGCCACGCGGCGCCCTTTGCCACCTCCCCCGATCTGCAAGCGCCTGCCGCGGCGCCCGCCCCTTGCTGCCGCAGGCCGCGCCGGCGCGCCGCGTGCGGCCCGCGCACGCGCACCCCCACGGCAGAAAGCGGCTTTGCGCGCTGCCGCAAACTGAAATCTGGCTAGATCATGCCAAGCTCTAGCGTAAGACGGCAATCGATGGCCGAAAAAAAGCCGAGATGGCGTCAGCCTATCTCGGCAATACACAGCGGAGGAAAAATCAATTGTGGTGGCGCATCATTCGCATATGTTTGCGATGGCCCAAATGGCCGGCTTTCTCATCAAACACCTTTTGCTGTTCCGGAGTCAGCACCGCATAAAACGTTTTGGTGGCCGCCAGGTGATTTTCCATGCGGGCGATATGGTCCTTCGCCATTTCAATGCGCTTTTCCATGCGTTGCGGCGCGGGCATTTCCTTGAATGCCGCGCGGTCGAATTGGCCGGGTTGCGGCATATTCGATTTCAATGCGGCCAGATAAGCCTGCCATGCGCCTTCCTGGGCCGGCGTGATTTTCAGCGCTTCATGCATGCGCTTGGCATGTTGATCCATGCGCTCCTGTATTTTCGCTGGATCGAATTTGGTCGCCGCATATTGGCGCTGCGCGCCGTCCGCCGCACTGGCCGGCAATGCTGCCGCGCCAAAACCGATAACCGTTGCGCCGATTACGAATGCTTTATGCAAGGTTTTCATCATTAATCCCTTCAGAAATAAATTCATGAAAATGTGCACTCGCACTGCACATGGAAATATC
>CAMLRG010000095.1 GCA_946482335.1 uncultured Duganella sp.
GCCTTCATGCCGATTTCCATGGTCAGCTTGGTCAGCTTCTCGCCCAGGTCGCCCAGCGGGGTGATGAACTCGGACATCGCTTCGTCGGTGCCGTTTTCTTCCACGAAGGCGCGGATCTTTTCGCCGAACTTGCGCAGCTTGGCGCCGTTGTCCATCAGGATCTTACGGCCCAGCAGGTCCAGCGACTGCACGGTGTTGGTGCCTTCGTAGATCAGGTTGATGCGCGCGTCGCGCACGTACTGCTCCATGCCCCACTCGGAGATGTAGCCGTGGCCGCCGTACACCTGCATTGCGTCGGAGGTGGCGATCCATGCGTTGTCGGTGATGAAGGCCTTGATGATCGGGGTCAGCAGGGCCACTTCGTCGCCGGCTTCCTTGCGCACTTCTTCGTCGGGGTGGTGCAGTTCGCGGTCGATCTGCAGCGCCACGTAGGAAGCGAAAGCGCGCGCGCCTTCGGCGTAGGCTTTACCGGTCAGCAGCATGCGGCGCACGTCAGGGTGCACGATGATCGGGTCGGCCGGGCCGTCAGGATTCTTCACGCCGGACAGCGAGCGCATTTGCAGGCGGTCTTTTGCGTACACCAGCGCATTCTGGTAAGCCACTTCGGTCAGGCCCAGGGACTGCACGCCGACGCCCAGGCGGGCGGCGTTCATGAACACGAACATCGCCTGCAGGCCCTTGTTCGGCTGGCCGATGATCCAGCCCTTGGCGCCGTCCAGGTTCATCTGGCAGGTCGAGTTGCCGTGGATGCCCATCTTCTCTTCGATGGCGCCGCAGAAGATCGGGTTGCGCTCGCCGATCGAACCATCGGCGTTCGGCAGGAACTTCGGCACCAGGAACAGGGAGATGCCCTTCGAGCCTTCCGGAGCGTCCGGCACGCGAGCCAGCACCAGGTGCAGGATGTTTTCGGACATATCGTGTTCGCCGGCCGAGATGAAGATCTTGGCGCCGGTGATCGACCAGGAGCCGTCGGCGTTAGGGATGGCTTTGGAGCGCAGCATGCCCAGGTCGGTGCCGCAGTGCGGCTCGGTCAGGCACATGGTGCCGGTCCACTCGCCGGAGACCAGTTTTGGCAGGTAGGTGGATTTCTGTTCCGGGGTGCCGTGGGCCAACAGGCACTCGTAGGCGCCGTGCGACAGGCCCGGGTACATGGTCCACGCCTGGTTGGCCGAGTTCAGCATCTCGTAGAACGAGTTGTTCAGCACGATAGGCAAGCCCTGGCCGCCGTATTCGGGATCGCAGGCCAGTGCGGCCCAGCCGCCTTCAACGTACTGCTGGTAGGCTTCCTTGAAGCCTTTTGGCGTGGTCACGGTCTTGGCTGCGGCATCGTGGTGGCAGCCTTCGCGGTCGCCGGAGTGGTTCAGCGGGAACAGCACTTCGGAGGTGAACTTGGCGCCCTCTTCCAGCACCTGGTTGATGATGTCCGCGTCGGTTTCGGCGTGGACTGGCAGCTCTTTCAGCTTTTCCTCCACGTTCAGCAGTTCGTGCAGGACGAATTGCATATCACGGATTGGCGCGACGTATTGACCCATTTTTTTCTCCAGAAGGCTAAAAGGTTATGTTTTCCCGGCTGCGCGGAACGCAGCCTCAAGACGGTTGATAGTTTTCGATCAGTCGGTTGAAGCCAATGCCAGCCCGGTCCACGCTGCCCGGTGCGCGCATGAAGCGCGCCTCGTGGTGCAGGGCCAGGATCAATCCATACATTTCATACACCAGCTGGTTCGCATCGGTATCGGGGCGCAGGTCGCCGTTGTCGATGGCCTGGCGCACGCAACGCAGCAAGGCCGCCTGCCAGGCGCTGACCATGGCCAGCAATTCTTCCCGGATCGGGCCAGGACGGTCGTCATACTCGACGGCGCCGCTGATATAGATGCAGCCCGAGGCGATTTCCACGCTGACCCGTTTGATCCAGTTGGCAAACATGGCACGCAGGCGAGGCAAGCCGCGGGCTTCCTTCATCGCCGGGTAAAACACTTCCTGCTCGAAACGATGGTGATACAGCTTCAAGACTTCGATCTGCAAATCTTCACGCGACCCAAAGTGCGCGAATACGCCGGACTTACTCATGTTCATCTTATCGGCGAGCAAGCCAATGGTCAGGCCTTCCAGGCCATCGCGGCTTGCCAGGTCGAGGGCCACATCGAGGATGGCCGCACGGGTCATTTCGCCTTTGCGCATGAATTTCGTTGGGGTATTTACAAGAATGCCACTCACTTTTGAACCCATCCAGATAGAAGGAAAAACCTTATTCTCGCTCTAACAGATCGGCCGCTGGTGAAAAGTTTTGCGAACGTTCGTACTATTATCCAGCGGGTGGCGAAAGTCAAACAGCGCGACTAGAAGCGCGCCTCTATTGTTGCGACGCAGCAAATGTCCACCCTGGGGTCCGGAACGCTTATTGACATTTCCAAGAATGTCCATAAGCGTTCCTGACCCCGGGGTGGACATTTCTTTTCAGGAATCGGTGGCACGTTGCCACTGGCGGCGGTCGCGCTTGGTGGGGCGGCCTTTGTTGTCGGCGAAGGGTTCGGGGAACAATTTTTTGCGCTCGATCAGGGCGGCGCGGCGGGCCAGCGACTCTTCGCTTTCTTCGTACAGCAGGCGGGCGATCGGGGCCCCTTCGCGCTTGCCGGAAATGCCGACGATGAGCACGTCCCACTCATCGGCACCATTGTCGATATGCAGGCGCTCCCCCAGCTTGGCGTTGCGCGAGGGTTTGATCCGCTCGCCACTGGTCAATTTGACCTTGCCCTTGTCGATGGCGTCGATGGCCAGCTGCCGCGTCTTGAAGAAACGCGCCGCCCACAGCCATTTGTCGATTCTTACCTCATTCATGCGTATTTCCCTACTGCAAATATGCGCATCAAGGTGCGGTACACGATGTATGCGACGTCATAACCGAAACGCCGGAAACGCCCGACGTGTTCGAAATCCTGCGGGTGGATCACCACGCCTTCGGCAATGGCATCTTCGATATGCCGGCGCAGCGCGCGGGCAAATTCCGCATCCTTGATCACCACATTGGCTTCCTGGTTGAGGAACAGGCTCAGCCCGTCCACATTGGAGGAGCCAACGGTCGCCCAGTCGTCATCGATGACGGCCACCTTGGCATGGAGCTGGGTCTTGCGGTATTCGACTACCTTGACGCCCGCTTCGAGCAGTTTGGGATAGAAGGAATGCGCGACCGCATCCTGCATCCACAGTTCGCCAACGCCGATCAGCAGCACCACCTCCACCCCGCGCTGCGCGGTCGCGGCCAGGGCGCGGCGGAACTTGCGTCCCGGCGCGAAATAGGGATTGGCCAGCAGCACGCTTTTCTTCGCCCGGCCCAGCGCCTGCAAATAGGCGCGCTGGATGGTGAGCCGGTTGCGCAGGTTGTCGCGCACCACGAAACCGGCTTGCATCGTACTCTGGCGTGCCATCTTGTTCAGTTTGCGCACTTCATTGAACAGGGTCAGGCGCTTGACGATGGTCATGCGGCCCAGGCGCCGCCATTGCGTCTCGGCTTCGGTACGGATCGATTCCACCAGCGGGCCGCGTACGGCTACCGCAAAATCCCAGCGCGCCGCCGCCAGTTGCAGCCGCGGCCGGTGGTCGGTGTACATGTCGTCGTTGATATTGATGCCGCCTACGAATGCCACTTCGCCGTCGACCACGCAAATCTTGCGGTGGGTGCGCGTCACGCCGCGCCGGAACCAGGGGTTGAAGATGCGGTGCTCGACGCCGGCTGCCGTCAATTCCGCGTGCATGCGGTACACCGGCTTGTGCCCGGTGCCGAACCAGTCGGTAATCATGCGCACGGCCACGCCGCGCTGGGCGGCGGCCTTCAGCGCGGCCAGCACGCGCGTGCCGGTCTCGTCCTCGGCAAAGATATAGGTCTCGAAATAGACTTCGTATTGTGCGGCCCCGATCGCCTCCAGCAGGGCTGGAAAATAGTCGGTACCGCAGTGCAGGAGCTTGACTTCGTTATCGGCTAAAAAATCGACGTGACGCATGGATCAGGAAAGCAATTTCAGGTTGGCCACGATGGGCGCGTGGTCCGACAACCGGGCCCACATCGCGCCATGCAGGACTTCCGCAGCCTCGACTTTGAAGCCGCGCACATAAATGCGGTCCAACCTGAAAAATGGCAAGGCCGACGGGAAGGTGCGCGCCGGCCGCTGGCTCGCCTGGCGCTTGGCCAGGGTCCGCACCATATTGCCGAACGTCGACCCGCGCTCGATTTCGTCGAACACTTCCGTCACCCCGAGCTCGCGCCGCAGCTTGACGCTGAGCGTGTTGCGCCAGTCGTTGAAGTCGCCGGCGATGATGACCGGCTCGCCGTTCGGGGCTGAACTGCGCACGGCGTCGATCAAGGCATCGGCCTGGCGCACGCGGCTGCGCTCGAACAGGCCAAGGTGGATCACATAGCAGTGCAAGGGGCCGCTATCGGTTTGCACCACCGAGTGCAGGATGCCGCGCGCCTCGTATGCATGGTCGGAAATATCGGTATTGGTCCAGCGCGCGATCGGGTATTTGCTGAGCAGGGCGTTGCCGTGGTGGCCGTGGTCGTATTGCGCATTCAAGCCATACACGCACTGGTGCGATTCCCCGGCGAAAAACTCATGCTGGGCCTTTTTCGGCCAATGGCGGTGGCCGTGGGTTTCTTCCCCGTAGCGCGCCTCGATCCGGTCGTGCTGGCCTTGCACTTCCTGCAGGAATACCAGGTCGGCCTGGAACGCTTCGATCGCATGCCGCAGCGCATGCACACGGGGATGGCTGCGGTAGGACACGCCCTTGTGGATGTTATAGGTGGCAACACGGATCTTCATGGGATTTATTCTAACCCCAACGGCCCGGCTTGCTGGCTGTCAAAAGTATCAGCGGTGCCACGGCACTGTGGACTCAGGCCAGGCGCAGCATGAACGCGATGCGGCCCAGCAACTCAAAGCACCAGGTCGCGCCATAGCCGAACGCCCCCACCCTCAGCATCAGCACGATCCAGCCGCCGCCATAAACCTTGCGCATGGCGAGCAGGACGTACACTGTCAAGGCCGAAAGTAAGAGTGGCTTGGTCAGTCCCTGCATGCCGCCGACCGCGAGGATCACCGCCAGCAAACCGACCGTCTGCACATGCATTGCGAACACCAGGTGCTCGCCATAGCGCCAGCCCGTGCCCAGGTGCAGCACTTTCAACATGGCCGCCATCAATGGGATCAGGCAAAGCATGATGGTTGGCCCCACCCGCAGCCACAATTCCCAAAATTGTGCGCTCTGCGTCTGCGCAGGGAGCGCCAGGAATTTGCCGTAATTGACGGCGAAATTGTCGCTGCCCCAGGCAAAAACGTCGAACAGCCGGCGATCGACCTTATGTATGGCCTGGGTGGCAGCCGCCGGTGCCGCAACCACCGCCGTGGCCTGGACGGCAGGCGGCGCCGGCGGCAAGCGATAAACCTGCCATTTCATGACCAGGAACGCCAGCAGCGACACCGTCAGCAGCAGCCGCAAGGGGTCAATGAACTGGCCGCGCCGGCCACGGATATACTCGACCGTCAATTGGCCCGGCTTGGCAAACAGCCAGCCCAGCGTGCGCCACAGCTTGCCTTCGGCTGCGACGTAATGGCCGACGAAGTGGTGCAGGAATTCATGCGCACTGGCGATGTGCACCCTGGCCTTCTGGCCGCATGCGCCGCAATAGGCCGTGCCGACCTCGGCGTGGCAGTTATGGCAGGTGCCGGTGTGCTGCGGGCGGACGGCGCTGGCCTGCTGGCCGGAATGGAACAGTCTTTTCATGCGCGGCATCTTAACGAAGCGCGCCGCAGTTAGTCAATTTACAACGTCATTCTCGGCCGCAATGGGCGCCATCTGTCGCGGCAGGATCACACGGAAGGTGGTGCCGCGCCCGACCTCGCTGTCGACCTCGATGCGGCCGCCATGCTTTTGCACGATGCTGTAGGACAGCGACAAGCCCAGGCCCGTACCCTTCCCGACCGGCTTGGTGGTGAAGAAGGGTTCGAAAATGCGGCCCAGGTTTTCGGCGGCGATGCCGCTGCCGGTGTCGCTGACCGCTACGGTCACCTCGTCATTCTCGTAGCTGGTGCGCACCGTGATGCGGCCGCGCGATTCAATCGCGTGGGCGGCATTGACCAGCAGGTTCATGAACACCTGGTTCAGCTGGGACGGGATGCATTCGATCTCGGGCACGTTGCCGTATTCCTTGACCACTTCCGCCTTATATTTGATCTCGTTCCATACCACGTTCAGCGTGCTGTCCAGGCCCGTCTCCAGGTTGGCCACCAGCACATCGCCGCCGCCGGCGTGCGAGAAGTCTTTCATGTCCTGCACGATGCGCTTGATGCGGTCCAGCCCGTCCATCGATTCGGACAGCAGGCTGCCCAAATCTTCGCGCAGGTAGTCGGCATCGATTTCCTTGCGCAAGGCGTTCAGCTCGCCGCGGTCGGCATCGGGCAAATGTTCTTCGCGCGCCTCGTAGGCGTCGAGCAGGCGCATCAGCGATTGCATATAGCGCTGCAGGCTGCTCAGGTTGGAGTTGACGAAGCCGACCGGATTGTTGATCTCATGCGCCACCCCGGCCGCCAGCACACCGATGGATGCCATTTTTTCCGATTGCAGCAACTGGTTCTGCGCCTCGCCCAGCTTGCGGATCAATTCCGCCTGGCGCGCCTTTTCGCTTTCCAGCGTGATATTGGCCATTTGCAGTGCCAGCGTGCGTTCGTGCACCCGGGTTTCCAACTGGTCGCGCGACTCGCGCAGCGCTTGCTCGGCAAGCTCGCGCTCCGTCGTGTCGAGGAAGCCGAACACGCGGCCGATGATCCGCTCGCCCAGGAATTGCGGCCGCGAGCGGCATTCGAACACGCGGCCATCGTGCAGGTGCAGCTGGTCCAGCGCCTCATGCGGGTCGCTCACTTGCTGCAGGCGCTCGCGGCACAGGTCGTGCTCGACCACGTTCGCGGTCAGGAATTCCAGGATGGCGGCATCGTTGCCGTTCTTGAGGAAGGCTTCCGGAATATTCCACATTTCGCTGAACTGGCGGTTCATGCTGGCGATCTTGTTGTGCCAGTCGATCACCAGGATGCCGTTGCCGGTCGCTTCCAGCGTGGTGCGCAGCTGGGACAGGGTTTGCTCCAGCACGTCCTCCACCTTGCGTTCCTGGCGCGCGTCGCGGGCCAGGATCAGGATCAGCCAATGGTCTTCGTGGCGCAGCACGCGCAGCGACTTCATGACCATGATCGGCGTGCCGTCGGCGCGCTGGTATTCCCCCTCCTGGGCATCGATATCCTGGAAGTGCCCGCTGCGGACGTCCTCCCAATAAAAGACATCCTGCAGCGAGCTTTCGATATCGGTGATCAGCATCTCCGTCAATTGCGGGGCGGTGTAACCAAGCACTTGCTCGGCCACCTTGTTGGCTACGATGATGCGTAGATCGGCGGGATCGACCAGCAGCATGATGTGGGGGCTGTGGTCGAGCATTAACTGGCGCAGTTCTGATATCACCCGGCAGCTCCCTGGCCTGGTTTGGTGGCGTCGAAATAGTAGCTGACCCGCTTGCGCGGGCTGAGGTAGGCATAAATTTCCTTCGGCACCTGCGAAGGCTTGATGGCGCGTACGATATTCAGGTCGCTCTCCCGGTCCATGTCCACCATGATGGCGTCTTCGCGCGCGACGTTCGGCTCGTACACCACCAGTTCAGGCTTGTTCGGCTTTTCAGTGTTGATGGTGGCCACCATGCCGGTGGCGCCGTTCGAGAGCTGGACGATGGTGCCGGGCGGGTAGACGCCCAGGCAGCGGATGAACACCTGCAGCAGCTTGGGGTCGAATTTGCCGCGGTTCTTGGCGAACATCAGCGACAGCGCCTCGTGCGGCGTCAAGCCCGGCGTGCCGTTGATCGGGTTGCACAGGCGGTCGTAAGCATTGGCGATCGCCACGATGCGCGCCAGCACGCCGATGCCCTCCCCTTTCTGATGATGCGGGTAGCCGCTGCCATCGAACATTTCATGGTGATCGCGCACGATGGCCACGGCGGCGGCGGGGAACTTGAGCTGTTGGGCCATTTCGGCGCCGACCAGGCAGTGCGTCTCGTACAGGTTCTGTTCCGATTGGTTCCATGGTTCGGTCTTGGTGATGACCTTGTCGGGGATATTGCGCACGCCGATGTCATGGAACATGGCGCCCACGCCCATTGCGCTGGCCACTTCGCGCGGCAGCTTGATGTCGCGCGCAATCATCATCGACAGCATGGTGACGTTCAGCGAGTGCAGGTAGATTTCCTCGCCGCCGGTGCGGTCGCCCATCACGTGGATGGCCAGGTCGGGCGCGCTGAGGATGGAGTCGGCAATCTTGCCGATCATGGCGCTGGCGCGCTGCAGGTTCTCGGCCGGGCGGGCGAAAATATTCCTTTCCATGTCGCGCATGTCGCGCGCAGTGTCGATGAAAGCGTGTTCGATACGGGCCGCATTCTCGCGCTGCTGGCGCATGCGTTCCATCATGGCGCGTTTGGCGGCCAGTTCCGGCGACTCGGGGGCCGGCGGCGGCGGCGGCTCGGCCGACTTGGCTTCGGCGGCGCGCTGCTCGGCGACCGGCAGCGGGGCCGGCTGGACATCGCTTAATGCCGGGTCGATACGGATCTTGCGCAAGCCCAGGCTGCGCAACTGGTGGATCTGTTCCTGCGACTTGATCTTGAAATGGCTGAATGCAAAGGGATGCTCGAACCACTTCAGGTCGAGATGGACGTATAAGCCGACTTGCAACTGCTCCAGAAGAATATCCTGAGTTTCCGGCATGGCCTGTGCCCCCAGTTTGACAGTCGATGCCTGATTATAGCCGTACGCGGGGCGCACGACTGGCAAGCAAACCGCTAGTTACAAGTGCTGCGGTAACTGCAGGATCGCTTCCGCATTGGAAGGCGAGAAGCAGCGGTCGGCGGCCTCGAGGTAGGGCAGCCAGGCGTGGGCCGTATGCTCGCGCGGGCTCAGCATGATGGGCACGTTGCGCGGCACTTGCACGCTGAATATATGTTCCAGGTTGTGCGTGACGCCGGGGGCGTAGCGGTGACGCCAGACGGGATAGATTTCGTAGATGTTCTGCAGGCCCCAATCGCGCAGCGCGATGGCCTTGCCGTCGGCGACGATGCCGGTCTCTTCGAACAGTTCGCGGGTGGCGGTGGTGAGCAGGGGTTCGTCGATGGCGTCTTTCGAGCCGGTGACCGATTGCCAATAGCCGGGCTTGTCGGCGCGCTCGATCAGCAATACTTCCAGGTCGGCGGTGTGGATCACGACCAGGACGGATTCGGGGATTTTGTAGGGCTTCATAAAACCGTTAACCCGGTGCCTGACCCGCAGGGTCAGGCACCAACCAGCGGCGTTCGCGGGCCAAGTGTCAGACCCTGTGGGCCTGACACTGGTTCTCCGGTTTTAGCCAGCCACCTTCGGCTCAGCCGCACGCAGGCGGATATGCAGCTCACGCAGTTGCTTCTCGTCGACCGGCGATGGAGCGTGGGTCAGCAAGCACTGTGCGCGTTGGGTTTTCGGGAAGGCGATCACGTCGCGGATCGAATCGGACTTGGTCATCAGGGTCACGATACGGTCCAGGCCGAAGGCCAGGCCACCGTGCGGCGGCGCGCCATACTGCAGCGCATCCAGCAGGAAGCCGAACTTCTCGCGCGCTTCCTCGGCACCGATCTTCAGCGCGCGGAACACTTTCGACTGCACTTCCTCGCGGTGGATACGGATCGAGCCGCCGCCCAGTTCCCAGCCGTTCAGCACCATGTCGTAGGCCTTGGCGATACATGCACCCGGATTGGTCTCCAGCATGTCTTCGTGGCCGTCCTTCGGCGAGGTGAACGGGTGGTGGGTCGCGGTCCAGCGGTCTTCTTCCTCGTCGTACTCGAACATCGGGAAGTCGATCACCCACAGCGGCGCCCACACGTCGTTGAACAGGCCGTTGGCCTTGCCGAACTCGGAGTGACCGATCTTCACGCGCAGCGCGCCGATCGCATCGTTGACGACTTTGGCCTTGTCGGCGCCGAAGAAGATCAGGTCGCCGTCCTGTGCGCCGGTCAGCTCCAGGATCTTGTTCAGTGCTTCGTCATGGATGTTCTTCACGATCGGCGACTGCAGGCCATCGCGGCCCTTGGCCTTTTCGTTGACCTTGATGTAGGCCAGGCCCTTGGCGCCGTAGATCGCCACGAACTGGGTGTAGGCGTCGATTTCCGAACGCGGCATGTCGGCGCCTTTCGGCACGCGCATGCCGACCACGCGGCCGTTCTTCATGTTGGCGGCGCCGGAGAAGACCTTGAACTCCACGTCTTTCATGACGTCGGTCAGGTCGGTGAATTCCAGCTTGACGCGCATGTCGGGCTTGTCCGAACCGTACTTGCCCATCGCTTCGGCGAAGTCCATCACCGGGAACGGGTTAGGCAGGTCCACGTCCATGGTGTTCTTGAACACCTTGCGGATCATGTCTTCGAACAGGTCGCGGATCTCCTGCTCGTTCAGGAACGAGGTTTCGCAGTCGATCTGGGTGAATTCCGGCTGGCGGTCGGCGCGCAGGTCTTCGTCGCGGAAGCACTTGGTGATCTGGTAGTAGCGGTCGAAGTTGGCCACCATCAGCAGCTGCTTGAACAGCTGCGGCGACTGCGGCAGCGCGAAGAATTCGTGGGCGTTCACGCGCGACGGCACCAGGTAGTCGCGCGCGCCTTCCGGGGTGGACTTGGTCAGCACCGGGGTTTCGATATCGATGAAGCCCAGGTTGTCCAGGTACTTGCGCACTTCCATCGACACCTTGTAGCGCAGGCGCAGGTTGTTCTGCATCTGCGGACGGCGCAGGTCCAGCACGCGGTGGGTCAGGCGCGTGGTTTCGGACAGGTTGTCGTCGTCCAGCTGGAACGGCACCGGCACGGAAGCGTTCAGCACTTCCACTTGCGAGGCGACCACTTCGATCTTGCCCGACTTGAGGTTGTTGTTGACGGTGCCCGCCAGGCGGTCTTTCACGGTGCCGGTGACGCGCAGGCAGTACTCGTTACGCACGGATTCGGCGACTTTGAACACGTCCGCCTGGTCCGGGTTGCAGACCACCTGCACCAGGCCTTCGCGGTCGCGCAGGTCGATGAAGATCACGCCGCCGTGGTCGCGGCGACGGTGTACCCAGCCGCACAGGCTGACGGTTTGGCCTACGAGGGCTTCGGTTACGAGGCCGCAGTATTCAGTACGCATGGACATATTGATTCTCAGTTTCAGGTTAAGTTTTATTCAGGGACGACAACGCCCATCGAAACGATGTACTTCAGTGCGGCATCGACGCTCATATCGAGCTCGATCACGTCTTGTTTCCGCATCATCAGGAAGAAGCCGGAAGTCGGGTTCGGCGTGGTGGGCACGTAGACGGAGATGTACTCGCCATCCAGGTGCTTTTGCACTTCGGTGGCCGGCGCGCCGGTCAGGAAGGCGATGGTGCGCGAGCCGGCATGCGGGTACGGCACCAGCACGGCCTTGCGGAAGGCGTTGCCGGTATCGGAGAACAGCGTATCCGATACCTGTTTCACGCTGCCGTACAGGGAGCTGACCACCGGGATCCGGTGCAGCAGCCTTTCCCACTGCTTGACGACAAAATTGCCGACCAGGTTATTGGTCAGCAGGCCGGTGATGAACACGATGAGGATGGTCAGGATAGTGCCCAGGCCCGGGATATCGAAACCGATCAGGGTACGCGGCTGCCAGCGCTCCGGGACGATCAGGAGCGACTGGTCCATGGTGCTGATGATGATGTTGAGCACCCAGGCGGTAATCGCCAGGGGCACCAGGATCAGCAAGCCGGTAATGAAATATTTGCGCATCGGGTTCCTCGTGCGGGGGTAATCAGCCTTCGCTGCCGCTGGCCGCCGGCGCCGGGGTGGCTGGGGCGGCCGCCGGAGCGTCGGGCTTGGGCGAGCTGGCGACGCCGGTCGCCGGGGCGCTGCCGCCACGGAAATCGGTCACATACCAGCCGGTGCCTTTCAGTTGGAAGCCGGCCGCGGTCAATTGCTTCTTGAAGGTGGATTTGCCGCAGGAAGGGCAGTCCGTGAGCTGCGGATCGGAGATCTTTTGCAGCACATCCTTGGCAAAGCCACATTCCTCGCAGCGGTAAGCGTAGATCGGCATCTATTACTCCGCAAAAAACATCAAAACCCTGAATTATAAAGCTTTTTTCCGGCGCCAGGCCATCCAGCGCTCCTTGCCCTGGAATACCGGGATCGAGTCGTCCACCGCCTCGTCCCACTCCAGCTCGAAGTGGGCGCTCATTAACTGGTCGAGCTGCTGCCGGCTGGCGCCGAACGGCGGGCCCTTGGGCTGGTCGCCGAAGTAGAAGTAGCCCAGCAGGAGGCCGCCTTCCGGCAGCAGTTGCGCCCAGCGCTCGGCCACGCGCGGCCACATGTCGCGCGGCATGGCGCACAGGAAGGCGCGTTCGTAGATCACGTCCAGCGGCGCGGGCGGCTGGTATTCGAAGAAGTCGGCCAGCACCACATGCGCGCGCCAGGGCCCGACCGTCTGTTGCGCCGCAGCAACGGCGGCGGGGGAGAAGTCGATGGCGGTGGCGTCCCAGCCGGCCTGGCAGAAGGCTTGCAGCTCGTGGGCACTGCCGCAGCCGGGGATGAGGGCTGTCGAAACCGGTAAACCAGGTGTCTGACCCGCAGGGTCAGACACCGATACGCGGCGGCCGCGGGCAAGTGTCAGACCCTGTGGGTCTGACACTGGTTTACCGGTTTGTAGCCAAGCCGCCAGCTGGATCGGCACCCCACCCCGGTCCCAAGGCGTAAACGCCCCCTCGAAGCGCTGGTCCCAGAACGCCGCCGTGCGCGGATCGCGGTTAGAGAACTCGGGCATAAACCTGGTACGCCACCGCGCCGACCACAAACGCGCCCACAAAGAACACAAAGAACGACATCAGCCGGTTGGTATGCCGCTGCTCCGCCACCAGTTGCGCCAGCAAGACCTTGGTATCCACGTCCCGCTCAGCCGCCAGGGTTAGCGCCTGGTGCGCCAGCCGAGGCAATTGCGGGAAGATGTGCGAATACCTCGGCGCTTCCGCCTTCAAGCGCTCAATGAAACCGCGCCACCCCACCTGCTCCGCCATCCAGCGTTCCAGGTAAGGCTTGGCCGTCTTCCACAAATCCAGGTCCGGATCGAGCTGACGGCCCAGGCCCTCGATATTCAGCAGGGTCTTTTGCAGCAGCACCAACTGCGGCTGCACTTCCACATTGAAGCGGCGCGAAGTCTGGAACAGCCGCAGCAGCACCTGGCCGAACGAAATATCCTTCAAGGGGCGGTCGAAGATCGGTTCGCAGCAGGCGCGCACCGCCGCCTCCAGTTCGTCCACCCGGGTTTCCTTGGGCGCCCAGCCGGACTCGATGTGCGCCTCGGCCACGCGCTTGTAGTCGCGGCGGAAGAAGGCCAGGAAGTTTTGCGACAGGTAATCCTTGTCGTAATCGTTCAGGGTACCGACGATGCCGAAGTCCAGCGCGATATAGCGCCCGAACGTCTCCGGCTCGATCGACACCAAAATATTACCCGGGTGCATGTCCGCGTGGAAGAAGCCATCGCGGAACACTTGCGTGAAAAAGATTTCCACGCCATCGGTGGACAGCTTTTTCAGGTCCACGCCCGCCTCGACCAGGCGCGCAGTCTGCGATACCGGGATGCCATGCATGCGCTCCATCACGATCACATTGCTCGAGCAATAATCCCAGTACATCTCCGGCACCAGCAGCAGGCGCGATTCGGCAAAGTTGCGGCGCAATTGGCTGGCGTTGGCGGCCTCGCGCATCAAGTCCAGTTCATCGTGCAGGTATTTGTCGAATTCCTGCACCACTTCCTGGATCTTCAGGCGCTTGGAATCGGCCCACACATGGTTGATGAAGTTGGCCGCGATATGCATCAGCGCCACGTCTTCATCGATCAGCTTCTTCATGCCCGGACGCAGCACCTTGACCGCCACCTGGGTGCCATCTTTCAGCGCGGCAAAATGCACCTGCGCGATGGAAGCCGAGGCCACCGGCACGCGTTCGAAGCGCGCGAACAATTCATCCGGATGCGCCCCGAGCGAGGCTTCGATCATCGCGATTGCCAGGTCGGAGTCGAACGGCGGCACGCGGTCCTGCAGCTTGGACAGCTCGGCCACGATATCGAGCGGGAACAGGTCGCTGCGGGTCGACAGCACCTGGCCGAACTTGACGAAGATCGGGCCCAGCTCTTCCAGCGCGCGGCGCAGGCGCACTGCGCGCGGCGTGGACAGGTCGCGCCAGAAGAAGACCACATCGAGGAATTTGCTGATGCGCGGCTTGTCGAAGCCGGAAATGGCGATTTCGTCCAGCCCATAGCGGACGGAGACACGGACAATCTTGAGCAGCCGGAGGAATTTGCGGATCATTTAGCCAGTTTTTGTTCGAGTTTTTCCAGCCGTTTGCTGGCGCGCTCCACGTCGTCGCGGAAGCGGGTCACGTCGGCCGCAAAGCTTTCCGCCACGACGGGGCGGATCAGCAGCGGATTCTCGTCGAGGAAGTATTCTGCGACATTCTCGGCGACTTTGCGCTGGCTGTTGCGGGCGCCCTGCACCATTGCCTTCGCCCCCTGCACCAGGCGGACCGCGGCGATCGGGCCCACGATTTTTTCCAGGTCGGCTTCCGCCTCCCAGCGCAACGATTGCGACAGGTGCGAAATGGCGTTGGCGAATTCGGCATCGCCCTCGATCTGCACGTAGGAGAAGGCACGCTCGCGGTTCTGCGCGATCAGCGGCAGGTCGCCCAGCTTCAGGCGAATCGTCACCGCTGCCGCCGACGCGCTGCCCGCCGCTTCCACCATGCCATCGGGTGCCACCCGCAAGCGCAGCACAGCCGGGCTGGCGTCGATCACGGCGACCTTGCCGGCATGCAGTTTGAGTTCTGTGCGCGCCCAGGACTCTTGCGCCAGCAAGTGGTTGATGGTGGCGGCGGCCGGCGCGCTCAGGCCTGGCAGCTTGGGGGGGAATGGGAACATTGTTGTCGTCTTCTTTAACCGCAAAACCTGACCCCGGTTTACCGGTTCTACCGGTTTGCACAAAACAAAACCGCCCCGGAACACCAGGGCGGTCTCGATCTTACCAGTTACAGCGCCGGATCAGGCAAGCTGCTGAATACCCGCCAGCATCCAGCCGCTGCTGCCGTTGACCGGTTTGGTCAAGTTCCACACTTCCTGGAACGATTCCGGCAAGGCGTCGGCAGCCGGCTTCATCTGGCCCCAGAACTTCACGCTGGCCAGGTACTCCTTGCCATCGTTCTCGATACCCAGCAATTCAGCTTCGATGGCCACCACATCAGTGTACTCAGCCTGCGCGCCGCGCTCCTGGATCTGCATGCGCAGCTCGGCAAACACTTCCGGCGTGGTGAAGGTACGGATGTCCTCCACGTCGGCCTTATCCCAGGCCGCCTGCAGGCGGATGTAATTGGACTTGGCCGCGCGCAGGAAGCCGGCGGTGTCGAAATCGGCCGGCACACCCCACGGAGTATGCGCCGCAGCGGCTGGCGCCAGCGGGGCAGCCAGCGGCTGCACCGGTTGGAACGCCGCCGGCTGCTGCTGGCCCAGGCCCGAACCGATTTCCGGCGTCGACGAAGCGCCGTTGTAGCCGTTGCCGCTGAAGGCCGCTGCCGGACGCGGACCGGACGCCTGCGATTTACGGCGCAGCATCGAAACGATGAAGTAGATCACGCCGCCGATCAAGGCGATCATCAGGATCGTGCTGATGGCCGAGGCCATCGCGCCACCCAGGCCGAAGTGCGACAGCAATGCGCCCAGGCCGAGGCCCAGCAGCGCGCCGCCGAGGATGCCTTTCCACATGCTTGGCTTCTGCACCGGGGCCGGCGCAGGTGCCGCGGTACCCGGACGGGTGGCAGTCGGGGCAGCGGCCGGCGCAGCCGGTGCAGGTGCCGGGGCAGCCTGCTTCGGCATGGTGCTCACGTTCGTCGACTGGCGGCCGAAGGATTTACTGCCCCCCATCGGACGCGCGGACAATTCACTCATCATGCTTACTGCGGACAGCGCGATCATCGCGGTGGCCAGGAACTTTTTCATTTTCATCGTCGGATGTCTCACATTTTGATACCAGTGTGCAAAGCGGCCACACCTGCCGTCAGGTTGTAATACTGCACGCGCTCAAGACCCGCAGCCTGCATCATGGTCTTCAGCGTTTCCTGGTCCGGGTGCATGCGGATGGACTCGGCCAGGTAGCGGTAGCTCTCCGCATCGTTGGCCACTTTCTGGCCCATCCACGGCAACACCGTGAAGGAATAAAAATCATACGGTTTTTGCAATGCCGGCGCCACCTTCGAGAATTCCAGCACCAGCAGTTTGCCGCCCGGTTTCAGCACACGGCGCATTTCGGACAGGGCAACATCCTTGTGCGTCATATTGCGCAGGCCGAACGCCACGCTGACACGGTCAAAATAGTTATCCGGGAAGGGCAACTTTTCCGCATCACAGATCAAGGTGGGGGTGACCAGGCCGTTATTCAAGAGGCGGTCGCGGCCGACGCGCAGCATCGACTCGTTGATATCGGTCAGCCAGACTTCGCCCGTCGGTCCCGCCGCCTTGGCGAACGCCTTGGCCAGGTCGCCCGTGCCGCCGGCAATGTCCAGCACCTTCATGCCCGGGCGCACCGCCGCATTGGCGATGGTAAACGCCTTCCAGATGCGGTGCAGGCCGCCGGACAGCAGGTCGTTCATGACGTCGTATTTGGCGGCGACGGAGTGGAAGACTTTGGCAACTTCCTTGGCTTTTTCGTCTTCGTTGACGGTTTTATAACCGAAATGGGTGGTGTTGGTCATGTCGAGGGTGCCTTGTAATTGCCGCATTATACATTTGTGTGCTCCCGCACAGATTTTGAAGAGGCTTGTCAACCAGAATGCTCAACGAGTCGTTTTATGGCTCAGACGCATTTGTCAGTCTTTAGGAGATATCAGATGGAGCTTCAGCAAAAATTGCCCGCGGACATTTTTTTCCCGGAAATCGACGAAGCCACCAAGCAGTTCATCGATGCCACCCGCGCCCAATCGCGCGCCCTGGCGTCCGCCGAGCCGCACCCGATGACCTTTAACGTTGAGGCCATCCGCCGCCTGACGCCCGAAGCCCGCGCCGCCTTCCGCTACATCTGGGAACGCGAGCAGCAGCGCTACGAGGAATTCCAGCGCCGCAAAATGATGGTCAACTGAACATTCTTTCTGGGCAGCAACTCGCTGCCCAACTCTTGATTTTCCCCATAAGCAAAGCAAAGCTGGCCGAGGCTGAAGCCTCTCGCGGCGCCGGCTGCACGCCGCCTTGCCGCACGGCGACCATCAGTGGTGGTGGCCGCAGCCGTGCGCTTTCGCAGGGCCGCCGGGCAATACGGTGCCGGGTTCGCGGCCGCTGTCGCCGGGGAAGCCGGCCGCCTCCAGGCGCTGCAGGTAGTCGGCCCAGTGCTGCTCCATGCGGGCCCCCAGGTCGTACAGGTAATCCCAGGTGTAAAGGCCGGAATTGTGGCCGTCGTCGAAGCTCGGTTTGACGGCGTAATTGCCGACCGGCTCGAGGTTGGTCATGGCGACGTCGCGCTTGCCGACTTGCAGCACTTCCTGGCCCGGCCCATGTCCCTTCACCTCGGCCGACGGCGAATACACGCGCAGCAGTTCGAAGGGAATATTGAAGCTCGCGCCATCGTCGAAGCTCACTTCGAGGTAGCGCGATTTGCTGTGGACTGTCAGGCCGGTAGGATTGCTCATTTCAGGTTCTCGATGATCGCCGCGCGCAAGGCCGGCAGCAAAGCCGCACGCGCCGCGATGGCGGCGGCGTCGTGCTCGCGCTGCTGCGCGCCCCAGGTCGGGTTCGGGAAGTGCGCATCGTCAGTGTAGCGCGGGATCACGTGCCAGTGCACGTGCGGCGTCATATTGCCGAAACTGGCGACGTTGACCTTGTGCGGCGCCATGACCGCACGCTGCGCCTGCTCGACCGCCCACACGGTTTGCATCACGTGGTCGCGGTCCGCCGGCGGCAGGTCGGTCATTTCGCGCACATGCTCGCGCCATACGACGCGGACATAGCCGGGATAACCGGGCTCGTCGACCAGCACGACGGCCAGGCGGTCGTCGCGCCAGGCCAGCACGCCCTCGGGAGGGGCGGCCAGCAGCTTGCACAGGTCGCAGCCGGCCGTCACACCAGCACCCGCTCGATGCCGCCATCGTTGGCGCGCGCCACGTAATCGACCAGCCAGTTCTCGCCCAGCTTGTGGCGGGCGATTTCGACCACGATGTAATCGGCGGTGGTGCCGGAATCGTCGTTGTAGCGGGTCAGGCCCTGCAGGCAGGCCGGGCAGCTGGTCAGGATCTTGACGTCGCCGCCAAAGCCGTCGGCACGCAGCTTGTCGGCGCCCGCCACCATCTCCTGCTCCTTGCGGAAGCGCACCTGGGTCGAAATGTCCGGACGCGCGGCGGCCAGGGTGCCCGATTCGCCGCAGCAGCGGTCGTTCTTCTCGATCTTCACCTGGTCGACCGTGGACACCAGCGCGTTCACCGTCTTCAACGGGTCCTGCTGCTTCATCGGCGTATGGCAAGGGTCGTGGTACATGTAGCGCGTGCCGCTCACGCCTTCCAGCTTGACGCCCTTCTCCAGCAGGAATTCATGGATGTCCATGATGCGGCAGCCCGGGAAGATCTTCTCGAACTCGTAGCCCGCCAGCTGGTCGTAGCAGGTGCCGCACGACACCACCACGGTCTTGATGTCCAGGTAGTTCAGCGTGTTCGCCATGCGGTGGAACAGGACACGGTTGTCCGTGATCATCTTTTCCGCCTTGTCGTAATCGCCGGCGCCGCGCTGCGGGTAGCCGCAGCACAGGTAGCCCGGCGGCAGCACGGTCTGCACGCCCGCGTGCCACAGCATGGCCTGGGTGGCCAGGCCCACCTGGCTGAACAGGCGCTCCGAGCCGCAACCCGGGAAATAGAACACCGCTTCCGTCTCGGCCTTGGTGCCCTGGGGGTTGCGGATGATGGGAACGTAGTCCTTGTCCTCGATGTCGAGCAGCGCGCGCGCCGTCTTCTTCGGCAGGCCGCCCGGCATCTTCTTGTTGATGA